>JBNLCS010000287.1:0-3852 GCA_050303935.1 Bacteroidales bacterium | reverse complement strand
AACTTCCTGAAAATTATTACATTATTTATTTAAAATCAACCTTTTAATCTAGCCCTTATAAACATGTCCCTGTTTGGGTGTTTGGGAAAGAAGTTTTTAATACTTCCGTATTTTCTTAAAATTATTTTTGCGAATTCAATTCCAATTTCCAATGGATGGTAAAGACGCGGATAAATTGTGCTTCTATAGATTTTAGTTTTAACTATTTCAAAGCCTACGTTTTGAAGAACATTCTCAACGATATCTTTGTTCGCAAAACTTAAATGATCAGGTAAGTAATACGGAACTAATTGATGCTTTGGCTCCAAATGACTTGTATGACCAGTTTCGATTAGAATTTCTCCACCAGGTTTTAAGAATCTTTTTAACCCCGAAATAAATTGTACCGGATCGGGCAAATGTGACCATACATTAAAAAGGGATAATGAGTCGAATTTTTCATGAATATCATTCAAATCAGTCAGGTCAACATTAAGTCCTCTTTTTTTTGCCGAAGCAACCTTTATTTCATTTAATTCAGTGCCTGTTGATTTAACCTTATTATTTGAAACATGGCCCAACGCTTCAATTAACTCTCCATATCCACATCCTATATCAAGCCAGCTTGAGTCTTTTTTCTGCAATTCCTGATTTGGATAGAAGTCCTTTAATATTTTAATAAACCGTTTCTTTTTACGGATCATGTACCTTCCGGTGGTTTCAATGGTATTTTTACCTTCATGCACGCCCCTTACTTTTGCCTTTGAAATATCTTCTTCGGCAGGCCGGGGGTTCACTAATAACAGACCGCATGAATTACATTTTACCAGTTTGTAACCATTTTCAGAATCGTAATCTGAGAATTTCTCTGAGTGACAATTGTAACAAGGGACTTCAATTAATTTCATAATTATCAGGATATCTGGTTTATACTGTTTTTTTTTGTGATAAAATGGAAACAGATTATTACTTATCTGTTTCCATTATTTCCGTATCAATTTAATTTAAATACTTTTCTATCAATTCTTTAGTTTCCTGAATATGACCTTTTGAAGAGGCACCGAACAGTACAGATTCAATTTTAGGAAATCGCCCCAGGTATTCAATCGCTTCTTTTGGCCTTAACGCACCGGCAGCAAGCACCTGCATAGCTACTGGCCTGAATTCCTTTTCGTTCAGGTATTTTTCATAAATTTCCTTTCCGCCGGACATTCTAAAGCCTATTTTGTTAATAGAAGAACAAATCACCGGGTTTTTAATACCAACTGATTCCAACGCATCCAATAATACAGGCATATTCATTGTAATATATCCGGGTTCGGCATTATATTTTTTTTGAATATAAGAATGATATTCTTTAAAAACATCATACATTTTTAACCCGAGGATCATGTCCACTAATACATTTTGAATAAAAATTACAGGTGTATCAATACCTTTGAACATTTTCATCTCGGCATCAATTAAAATCTGCATTAGTTTCATAAAATCTTTGCTTATGAATGCCATACCTCCTTTTGCAAAAGTCCCGAAAATATTTCCTGGTACGTATTGTTTAATAGTTCCCATGATACCCAGCTCAGTTACAGCATTGGCATATTTGTGGGCATATGGCATACACGGGTATATTTTATATCCTTTGTATGAATCGGCATTCTTTAAAATATGTTTACATATATTGGCTATTCTATCATGCGTGGTACACATAAAAGTGTTGATTCCGATCTCTTTAGACTGGTCTAATACTTTTATAATGGCACTGTCATCTTTAAATCTTATTGATTGGGCCCGTGACTTTTCATCAGAAAGGTGGTTTACGGCAAAAAACTGGTTATCTCCAAATATTACTTTTTCCATCATAATTTTATTTATTGTTTTGGGCTATCATTTCAATTACCTTATCAGTATAGTTAGCTTGTTCAAATGTATTATAAGCCGATTGTTTGTTTTCTTTTATACATTGAACAAAATATTCTATCTGGGCACTGTATTCTTCACCCCGAAGATAGAATCCTACGGGAATTGCATGATCCGTAATATATTGAATGGTCCAGCCCTTTTCAAGGTTAAGTTTTGGTCTTGCTTCCTTCAAATAAATTTTTATTTCGGTAGCATCGCACAAAATTTTACCATTTTTCCCTTTAACCATAATCGATGTTGACATTTTTCGGTGTGTTTCATCACTCCAATCAACCAGTAATGTGCCGGTTAATCCGTCGTTAAGTTCTAGAATTGAATAAACAGCATCTTCTACACCTTTTGAGTATATGCTTTTAAGTACCGTTCCATGGGCTTTTTGAGGCTTGCCTATAATTTCCTGGATTAAATTTATTACATGTGAAGCGTAGTCATATAAACATCCTCCCCCTTCTGCTGAGTTAGACCTCCATGTACCGCCTTTTTCTTTAGTAACAACAGGTCCATATGCTTCACCACTAAAGTGAAACAATTCACCTAAAACATTTTCAGATAAAAGCCTTTTTAATTCTCTGAATGTTCCGATAAAATGGTTATGGAAGCCTACCTGATTAATTAAATTTTTTTGTTTGGCTAATGCTACTATTTCTTCTCCTTCATTTGAATTTAACATAAATGGTTTTTCACAAAAAACATGGACCCCATTTTCTAATGCACATTTTACGATGGGATAATGAAATTTTGTTGGGGTTGCCACAACTACAAAATCAGGTTTTTCGTTTTCGATCATTTTTTTATAATCGGAATAAGTAGCAACTTTGCTATACTTATTAAAAGCACTTAAAACCAGGGAAGAAGTGTCACATACAGCTACCATATCTACTTCAGGGTGTGCACTTACTATTGCAGCATGTGAAAGGCCCATTTTCCCCAGGCCTATTACTGATCCTTTAATCATATTTTTTTAATTTTAAGAAAATTAATATAACGTGCCAGAAAAATTTCATTTGGTTTCCTATATTGCGCCTGAATATTTCGGGGCGCAAAAAAATTCGTATAAACCAGCCTAATTTAATTTTAAACCAAAAAGGGTGAATAGGTTTCTGGGTACCGGCAAACCAATCAAATACATTTCCGATACACACTACCAGGCCAGCATCAATTTTTGCTCTATGCTGAATTGCCCATTTTTCCTGTTTAGGGCATGTCATTCCTACAAAAACCACATCAGGCTTAAATGTATTAATGTTTGCCACCATCTGATTATTTTCCTCTTCAGAAAATTCAGGTTTGTAAGGTGGTGAAAAATAATTTATTTCTATATTGGGATATTCTTTTCCTGCCCTTTCTTTAATTTTTTCAAGGGTTGAATTCATGGATCCAAGAAAGAAGGCTTTTCCCTTTATTTCATTCAATCTGTTCATGAAATGATAAAACACATCTGGCCCCTGATTGGCTTTAATATTTTTACCTTGCAATAACATGGAAGCGAAAGCAAAATAAACACCATCTAAAACCAAAAAATCAGTAGATTGTAATGCATTTTTAAAAATCCCATCTTTCGTTGAAACTCCATATGAATTAGGACTTATGGTGTTAATGACCCTACATTGTCCGTTTTTTACTTGTATTTTATTTAAATCATCCGAAAATACCCTAAAACCAATTGTTTCTATATATTTTATGTCTTTTTGCATCGATTAAATAATATTATAAACAATTTAAACTAGATATGTTTTAATATTCCGTTTTTAAAATTCTCAACCATGTTATTTATTGTGTATTTTTCTGCAGATTTTTTACAACCTTCAATTAATTGCTCATACTTTTTATTTTTATAAATATCAATTAATGTATTTGCATAATCTTCAAACGTGTTTTTTGTTATTCCCCCGTTGAAGCCATTTTCCAAATACTCTATTTCGGGACTATGGAACGGATATTCCGTAGTGAACA
>JBNLCS010000286.1:0-6543 GCA_050303935.1 Bacteroidales bacterium | reverse complement strand
TGTTATTCTTCTTCAATTGGCACTAAAACAATATTATCATAAACACCATATTTCGTGTCAACATGGGCAAACCTGAAAACATAGTTACCATATTCTTCTATAGTAACCGTCCCTAAATTATAATCCTGTCTGTAATTTGGGGGAGGATTCGTACTGCCCCTGAATGCCATATCAAATCCAGCCAGGAACAATTGTGTTTCCCAGGAAAATTCGTCATTTGAATTCCTGAAATATATATTTACATCCTCACTTGAATTTCCTTCATCCCTATAAAAATTGATTTTTACCTGATAATTACCCGGTACTATATTCCTTACAAGAAATTCTATCCAATCCCCATTGTCACTTGGGTAAAAAGCAAGTGCATATCCAATATCACTTCCACTTGATGCATAGAATTGTTGATTAATAGTATAGTCAAGACCTCCTCTACCCCCGTAAAAAAAATCTTCAGACATAAACCAATTGCCATCTGTTGTTGGATAAATTATTATTTCATCCTCACATTCCCTTGTTATTGTTGTTGGTACATAATTTTGATTAACGTATAAAATATTAGTTTGTATTTGATGTACTAACCCATTGATACAGGACACATCCGAATTCATAAGCGATAATTTCACACCCCCATTCCCCATTGCTGAATTAAGCACTGGATCTGGTATATTTATATCCGTTGGTTCATCTAAATGGATTATTCCGCTTTTGTTTATTCCAAGCGTGGTAAGGTTTTCTTCCTTTGTAAAAGAAAAAGTAGATCTCTGACCTGATATTAGATGATAATTAACAAAATCCCGAAGTGCCTCATCAGCATTAGTAGCCTCACTGTCATTTGAATTCCATACGGAGTTTTTAAGGTCATCGACCGAATTAATACCGTTTGCTTTAAATAAATCGTCCGGTTCAACAAATAGTGTGTAATACGGTCTGAAAACCAAACCGTCAATATCTGAATAAGGAAAAGGATATTCTACTTTTTGAAGGGTATCTTTAATACCTACCGCATCAATTGCGGCAGTAAAAATGGTATATTCCCCGGAGCTTTCTAAGTAATCGTAAATGTTATTGGGATGCGGTTCCAATACATTATCCATTACATAAACAATTCCGTTTGACGTCTCTACAATACTAGTAATCAATGCATTCTTATTTATCCTGATACTTCCAAACCCTTGGCTTAAATCAATAAAATGCCTGATCCCACTTATGGTTGTATCAGCTCCACCTAGTACCCCGGTAACCTTTGTTTTAATGTCAATTAAATTTAAAATAACATGAAAATCGATTAATGCATTCACTTCACTTTCATCCAGGTCACTAATTTTTGATTTACCAATTGAGCTTAAATACATTGAAAATGCCGAGTCCGTTGGTGCAAAAACGGTATAATTACCGTACGTATTTAACAATGCATCCTTACCACTTGCTTCAAGCAATTCTACCATCATTTCGGTGTTTTCATTACCCGCCAAATATTCAGTTATCAACAATGAACTTTCATCGGTAAACTTTTTCTTATACAAATCTTTATCTTCCTCACACGACATTGTCAACGCAACAATGGAGATAAGAATTTTTATATATAATCTTGTTTTCATTTTCATTTTAAAAAACATTTTCTATCGGTTTGTATAATATGGGTTTTGTTTTAGCTCCGTGTTTAATTCGAGTTCATCCCTATGAATTGGCAGGTACCATGACAAAGGTTCATAAACTTTGCCTTTCCATTCAGATTGCCCACCACTTAACGAGCGGGCCTCAGCAAGGCGTTTGCCAATTATCTCTGAATTATTTTGCCGTTTGGCTATCCTTACCAGATCAAACCATCGTTTACCTTCTGCGGCCAGTTCCCTACCCCTCTCATCTAAAATCAGCTCTTCCAGTTCGTTTTCAGTATCCGCTATAATTTCCGTCCTTGAAGTTCCAGCCCTTTCCCTAACAATATTTAATGTCTCAATAGCCTCTTCCATCCTGTGTAAACGATTTAACGCCTCAGCTTTCATTAATATTACATCTGCTAATCTGTAGAAAATCCAGTTGGCATCTTCCGAAAACCTGTCCCTTTCATCCGTATTGTTTAATCCTGCCCATTTCCATACCAATGACTTATTCGTGTAACCCAACTGTCCATTTACCCCTCTTTTATCTTTGGTTGATAGTGATTGTGGATTATCGCCCTCCCATAATTTATATGTTTGAGTAGTCCTATTTAACTGGTTTGAAAAATTTGTAACACCATCACCCAATGAATAAATAAACCAGGAAGCTATATCGCTGGTTTCATTGTATACGTTATTGAATTGCAATTCAAAAATACTTTCTAATTCAGAGTTGCCAACAGCAAACATATTATGCCAATATGCTGAAACCTCCAACCCTGCACCCGGACGGTTTATTAACAAATCAGCGTATTGTACAACTTTTTCATAATTTCCCTTTGTGAGATAAATATCAGTCAATAAAGCCCAAACCACTGGCCTGGACACCCGGCCTTTTCTGTATGCACTTTTTATAGTCTCTGTGCTTATTCCTTTTGACTCAAAATAATTATCATTATAGTCTTCCTTTACCATCGTATCTGCAGCAATTAAATCTTCAATAAGTAAATCCATCACTTCGTCGGAAGACGTGGCCGGTATGCTGTAGTCTTGTTCATCGTTATCAGACGGTAACAAAACATATGGAAATTCAGTATATGCCCTTGCCAAATAAAAATACAGCAAAGCCCTAAGGGTGATACATTCACCTATATATTCGTTTAATTCAACGGTTGAAAAGGTATTATCTTTTTCTGCTGCACTTGGGGCAAATTTAATTACCGTGTTTATTTTGTTTATAGCTGCGTATATTTCATTCCATTTTACCAGCCAGTTGTAACTATCAATGTTAAGGGTAGCAAATTTTTGCAGTTCATTAGCCCCTGATGTCGCTAATAATTCACCCCTTATTTCACCCCATACAAAAAATTTCCAGATACACCCCTGAATAGCATCATACGCTCCTATGATGGCCGCTTCCACATCGCCTTTGGTGCTCCAGAATTCTTCCCTTGTCCTTGAATCCTCAGGTGGTGTTTCAAGTATTTTTTCACAAGAACTTAAAAATACAACCAAGCACAAAAAGACTATTTTTAACTTTTTCATTTGTTTAATCGTTTTCATTTTCATAATACCGAAGTTAAAAAGTAAATTTAAACCCAACAGTAAATGATTTAGGCACGGCTGTTTGTCCCTTGTCCAGGCCTATCTTGCCAGGATTATCACTCGATATGGAAATTTCAGGATCAGCCCCTGTGTAATTAGTGAAAGTAAGAATGTTATACGCGTTAAAAAATACATTTGCATTTTTTATTTTCAGCTTTGAAACCATATCTGACGGAAGGTTATAAGAAAGGGCCAAACTTTTCATCCTCAAAAATGAACCATCCTCAATAAACCGGGTACTACCATAATTATTGTGATTGTTCTCATCAAAATTAACCCTGGGAATATCCGTAATATCCCCTTGCTTTCTCCATCTTCTTAATACGGAAGTGGCTTGGTTCCGGTTCCTGTTTACACCACCTGGCATCGATTCTAAATCTTTTTTTGCAATGTTTATTAAATCGTTGCCCACCTGATATTGAAATAATACACTTAATTCCCATGAATTAAAGGACAGGCGTGTTCCTGTTCCTCCAATAAAATCAGGGTTTGCATCACCTATTTTAACAATATCTTCATCATTTATAATCCCATCATGGTTAATATCCCTATAATTCGCATCACCTCCCTCAAATTCATTATTATTACGGTCTAACATTATTTTAGGTTCGCCATCCAACTCATACACGATATTCCCGTCTGCATCTTTTACCACGGCATCTTCATCCCGCGGAAAAACGCCATCACTCACATACCCGTAAACTGATCCAATTGCATCACCTTCTTTTGTAATAAAGAAAAAGCCATTGTCCTCGTCCACTGTATTATTCCAATCATCAGGTACATAAACAATTTTATTTTTTATCATGGAAATGTTAAAATCCACATCCCATTTAAGTGTTGCATCAATTACCCTAACTGATGTAGATATTTCCATTCCTTTATTTTCTACATCTCCAAAATTCGACCAAAAATTACCATAACCTGATGTAGTTGGTAGTTCACGTACCATTAACAAATCATTGGTGTATTTTTTAAATACTTCCGTGGTAAGTTTAAGCCTGTTTCGAAACATTGCCAGGTCAAATGCCAGGTTATGGGTAGTTGTGGTTTCCCATTTCAGTGTATTCAATTGAATATTATCTGGCGTTACCCCAACCTGGTCTAAGTACCTAACTCCCGCACTATATGTGGAAAAATACAAATAATTGCCCCAGGGCGGGTTACCAGATGTTCCCCATGAATATCTTAGTTTTAACTCATCCAAAGAACTCAACCCCTGCATAAACTGTTCGTTAGAGACTTTCCAGGCAGCAGCGAGTGTAGGGAAAAATGCAAACCTGTTTGATGGCCCAAATTTTGATGAACCTTCGTAGTTGAGGGTGCCTTGCAATATATACTTATCATACATTTTGTAGTGAAAACTTCCAATCATTGAACTTCCCTTTACCGTACCAGTACCGGAACTAAGTTCATTTATACGGTTTGTCACAGCTATCGCCGGATTGCCTGAATTCGAACCTTCCTGCCTGTGTGTATATTCTTTCCACCAATTATACTTGCTTACTGCTGTAATCGTAAATTCATGGTTATCCTGAATGTTTTTTTGATAAGAAAGAATGTTTTCCTGAACAATATTCTGACTTAGCGGATCATAAAACATGAAACGGTTTATCATCGCATCATTTAAGTCCCTGTTTGTTGCCTCGTAAGGAACAACGAAATCATTATTATTCGCAGAAAAATCTATAGCAATCCTGCTTATAAAATTTAAATTTTCTACTACTTCAACAATAAACTGCAGGTTTGACCTGAAACTATTATTTCTTCTGTTCAGGGTGACCAGGTCTGTCCATGCATATGGATTGTACATGTTTCTGTCATACAAGGTATTTTCCCTATCTGGGCTTTGAATATAATAATCATCCAGTTCTTTCCCATTTTGGTCTATCCTATAGATGGGAAGAAATGCAGGATACTGGGCAGCTGTTACATTAGGGTTCTGTACATCCTTTATCTCACTAGTTACAGTTTTTGAACGTGTAAACCCGGTGGATGATTTAAATGAAAGTTTATCAGAAATACTATAATCAAGGTTAAAGCTGCCTGTAAGCCTGTCATAACCAGTTCCCCTTGTAGTACCTGTTTGATTTGTTGTACCCAAACTGAACCTATACGTAGTCGTTTCACCTCCCCCTCTCAATGAAAAACTGTTATCATACGTATACCCTCTTTGTTGGATAGCATCTAACCAATCTGTATTGTTATTGTACAAGTAATAATCGTTTCTGGTAGGATCATCGCGGAGCTCCATAAAAGGCTGGTTCTCGGGATCGTTAACGTATTGGCCACTATTCTGCATTCCTTCCAGGATAAGGGTTTTCATATCATCTCCATTTAATAATGGTATATTCTGTGGAGCACGTTGAACCGAAAATTTAGTATTATATGAAATTATGGTTTGATTCGACCTACCCCGTTTTGTAGTTATTAAAACAACACCATTTGCACCCCTTGAACCATAAATTGCAGTTGCTGCAGCATCCTTAAGAATGGTAATATCCTCAATATCAGAAGGGTTAACATCTGACAAAGGACTGTGTGAACTGGTTAAATCCGCTATACTGGTAATATTTACGTTTTGGTCATACGGTACATTGTCAATAATAATTAACGGATTGTTTGTTGAATTTAAAGAAGAGCTACCCCTGATCTTAATAGAAAATCCTGCTCCCGGATCACCTGAATTTGCCGTTACCAAAACACCGGGGGTCCTTCCCTGTAACATTTCAGTTACTGAAGTGGCTGAAGAACCTGCTATTTTTTCCATGTCTACTGTTGTAACAGAGCTGGCCAGGTTTTCCTGATCAATATTCATATACCCGTTTGAAACTGATTTGCTAGCTGTAACAACTACTTCATCCAATGCTGTTGTTTGGGGTTCAAGTTCAACATTAATTTCTTCTCTATTTCCAATCTCAAACTCTTTTGGCTTGTAACCAATAAAAGTAACCTGCAGGACAAGATTATCTTCACTTACAATAACAGTATATTTTCCGTCAGGATCAGTGGTAGTACCTTCAAGTATCCTGTTATTTGTATTTTTAATGATAATATTAGCCCCTGGTAAAGGCATATTATCTGCCTTATCAGTTACCACACCCTTCAGGATTTGTTGTGAGGATATACTACTGCAAAATGCCAAAAGGAGTATTGCTGTTAGTATCTGTCTAATGTTCTTCTGAATGTCCATGTAGTCCTTAATCAATGTTAATTAAAATTATTCATTATCGGGAAATTGCCTTACCGGTGGTGCCAATACTTTGTCAATATGATGTATTACACCGTTTTTAGCCTGAAAATCGTAATCATCAATAATGCTGGCCTCATCGCCTGCCTG
>JBNLCS010000285.1:0-2803 GCA_050303935.1 Bacteroidales bacterium | reverse complement strand
CATTGGTGAGGTATAGATTTCCATTTTTATGGGCAACAAAACCGTTTAAAAAATTGCCTTCAAGTACCGGGATTGGTGTAAAGTGATCTAATTCCCTATTAAAAATATTTAATCCATTTTTTGTAATAACCCATAAGTTTTTGTCATCATCTTCCAAAATTTGATTTATGCCGTTACTGTTAAAAGTATTTGAATCTTCCGGGTCATACTTATAAACTTTAAAATTTGATCCGTCATACTTGTTAAGCCCACTATTGGAAGTGCTTATCCATAAATAACCGTAACTGTCCCTGTAAATACTTACAATATCATTATGAGACAACCCATCCCCTGAATTTAAGTGTTTAAACTTGATGTTATCCGACTGACAAAACATTAAATTGGGTAGTAAAAGCAAAAAGGTACGTAAAATTACTCTCATATCAATACATCATTTATAATATACTTTTTATACCTGCTTATAACTCTAAAAATTATTTGAGTTTTTGTTTTCTTTCTTAACCAAGCTATTAAATTACGAAAGAGTTTTATTTTAAATTAATAATTAAATCATAAAATTCAAAAATATTATGATAATTATAAAAAACGCTATTTTATGTAAAATAAACCATCTAACTTCAAAAACAATATCCTAAATTAAAAAAAAACAATACATTACAACTATACAATTATTGTAAAGCTAATTTTATGAAAATTTATTCCATATTGAATGATCATGTTTAGTGATATTATTTTATTAAAAAATTTGTTCTTTATGGTGTTTTTCTAACTTCGATTTTATTGAACTACTAATTAATATTTAAAACAAAACATTTTTGAAGGTAAAGCAATTAGTTTCTTTATTTGATACAATAATTAAATTTAGCAAAAATAATATACAGATACGTTTGAATGAGAAGTGGTATAAATTGTTAACTTTTTGTTTACATAAGCAACATTTTCTGTAAAATAAAGTAAAAAATATCTGTTTCAATTGCAATTGAAATATTTTTTGGAAAGCCATTATTACTAATATACCATCCGGGTTAAGGTAAAAGCGAATGATTTTTTCAACCTAAATGACAAAATTAGCAACGTGTATTTTTGAAGATAAAGCAATTAGTTTCTTTATTTGATACAATAATCAGATTGATTTTTTACTACTAATTTTTAATCTCTAAATTTTAATATTATGAAAAAACAATTACAAATTATTATTTTGTTATTTGCTGCCTGTGCATTTACCATGGGGCAAATAATAGCTGTTGAATCTTTTGATTACGATATAGGTGATGATGTCTTTTCAGAGGAAGGGGGCGAAGGCTGGGCAGGTCCATGGACCCAGTTTTGGGAAGGGGACCCAGCAGGTTTTACTGTAGACGTAGCAGGTTTGCTTCCTGACGGTGTTGATATTGCACCTATAGGAAACAGGTTGAGGGGAGAGGTTTTATCTGCAACGGGTTTTAGGATACGCCGTGAACTGGAAACACCTTTAACTGATGACGGCAGTGAAATCTGGATAAGCTTTCTTATTGAATCAGAAAATGCTATAGGGGATTCATGGCAGGGTGTTTCTCTTTGGGGATCTGCTGAAGATGGCTCTAGCGAATTAAGTCTTTTTGGTAAAAACTGGGGACCTACAAATTATGGAGCTGTAGTTGGCGGACAAGGCGTAGATTCAGAAACTCTCGTTGAAGATAATATGCAGGTATGGTTGGTAGTTAAAATTGAATTTTCAGGAGATGACGCAAATGAAACCGTCTATATGTGGGTTAACCCGGATCCGGGAACAGAACCTGCTACAGAAGATGCTGATGTTGTAAATGCTAATGGTTCGATAACTCAAGAAGTAACACATATTGCCTGCCATTTTGGTAATACACAAGGTATCGTGCTTTATTTTGATGAGTTAATGCTGGCATATACATATGATGAGGTAGTTCCAAAAGAAGATGTTGGTATTAATAATGTAAACATTTCAGCAAGAAACTCAATATGTTATCCTAATCCAAGTAGTGACTTCTTTACAATTGATTTCAACGTAAATTATAAAGAATCTGTAAAACTGGATATTTATAATATACTTGGTGAAAAAGTTGAAACTTTAATGGATGGGACACAAAGTGCCGGTAATTACAAATTACTGTGGAATGCTACGAACCATCCTAGCGGAACCTATTTTTATAATTTACAGATTGGTGATAAAACCGAAATAAGCAAAATTTTGGTTAAATAGTTCTTCTAAGTTAAACAATTATCTAAAGTAGCCCTGCTTTCTATTTCAATCAATTTGAATTGGGAGGCAGGTTTTTTTATTGGATTTCAGGTACGTTTACAAACTACAAAATTTCGTTTCACCTGTTATTACCCAAAATCCGCAAGTAATAATTATAAAAAAATGTATTCCTTGCAGATTCGATAAAGTATACTGGATCTTGGCAATTTTGTGAAACAAAAACTGTTTAGAACCAGACATACCGCTAGTTTTTTTTCGCAAATTAAAAGCGTAGCGGTATAAATCATCTCATCTGTTTTCATACTTCACCTAAATGCGTGATTTTTTAAATCAGGGTTAACCTAATTCCCGCAAAGGTTTTTAGTGAAAAATATAAAACCTTTGCAGAAATCAGGTATTATTTAAACCAGTAGTTGCTTTTCCAAGTCTTCAACTAGTTCAACAGATAATATACCATTTGCTATTTGCCTTACTTCCCCGGTCATCCTTATATTCCATTCATTATCTATATCTAACTTCAACGTCCCACCCTGCATAGACAGTGTAAGGTCGCCATCTACCAATCCCCGTTGAACTAATACGGAAGCT
>JBNLCS010000284.1:0-4523 GCA_050303935.1 Bacteroidales bacterium | reverse complement strand
CAGGGCTTGCACCAGTTCCACCTTCGGCGCCACTAATTACAATTAAATCTGCATAAGCTTTAGCCACCCCTGCAGCAATAGTTCCAACACCAGTTTCTGATACTAGTTTAACACTAATTTTAGCATCTGGATTTACCGATTTTAAATCAAATATCAACTGGGCTAAATCCTCAATTGAATAAATATCGTGATGCGGAGGAGGTGAAATCAGCGTAATACCTGGAGTTGAATTACGTACCTTGGCAATAATCTTGTTTACCTTATGCCCCGGAAGCTGGCCACCCTCGCCTGGTTTTGCACCTTGTGCAACTTTAATTTGAATCTCATCAGCATTAACCAGGTAATTGATGGTTACACCAAAACGGCCAGATGCTACTTGTTTTATTTTACTGCGTGCAGAGGTACCATCCGGACGAACTTTAAAACGTTCCGGATCTTCGCCCCCTTCGCCTGTATTACTTTTTCCGCCAACTTTATTCATAGCTACTGCCAGTGCCTCATGTGCTTCTTTGCTTATTGAACCATACGACATAGCACCCGTAACAAAACGTTTCATAATCTCTGATGCCGGTTCAACCTCTTCAATGGGAATTGAAGTCCCTTTTTTAAAGTTGAAACAACCTCTTAAAAACATTGGTTTGCGATTGTCATTGTTCACTATGGCTGAATATTCGCGATATTTATTATAATCGTTGTTCCTGGCTGCCCACTGTAACAATGCAATTGTTTCTGGGTTCCAGGCATGTTTTTCACCATCAAACCGGTAATGGTATATTCCTCCGGAATGTAACGTGGGCCTAACCTTATTGGATTCTTCATAAGCCCAATTATGGGGAATAAGCGCTTCTTTAGCTATTTCTTTCAAACCAATACCGCCAATACGTGAATCGGTTCCGGTAAAATATTTGTCAACAAGCTTTTTATTTAAACCGATTGCTTCAAATATCTGTGACCCATGATAGCTGCGTAGTGTAGAAATTCCCATTTTAGAGAGGATTTTTAATAACCCTTTGTTAACAGCTTTCATGTAGTTCTCACGGGCCTTCACATAGTCAATATCAATCTGTCCTGTGTTGGTAAGCTCTTCAATAACAGCAAAAGCCATGTATGGGTTTATCACACTTGCCCCAAACCCAAATAACAATGCAAAATGACTTACCTCTCTTGCATCAGCCGTTTCAACCACCAAACCTACCTGCATACGTTTTTTTGTTTTAATCAGATGATGGTGTACTGCAGAAACAGCCAACAGGGATGGTATTGGTGCAAGATCCTTGGTAATACCCCGGTCGGATAAAATTATAAAGTGATTTCCTTCGTCAACTGCTTTTTCGGCTTTTTCACAGAGCTCATCCAGCGCATATTCAAATGCCTTTTCGCCCTTGTTTGCAGGGAAAAGCATTGGTAAAGTAATATTTGGGAATTTATCCCGGTCAAGATCTTTTATCTTTTTTAAATCGGTATTGGTAACCAGCGGTTCGCGGAATTTAATCAGTTTACAATGTTCCGGCGAATCAACCAGTAGATTTTTTGATACGGATCCGATATAACTGGTCAGCGACATTACCAAACCTTCTCGAATAGGATCAATAGCCGGATTGGTAACCTGTGCAAATAACTGCTTAAAATAATTGAACAAACGTTGCGGCCTGTCACTCATCACAGCCAAGGGTATATCATTACCCATTGAATGCACCGGTTCCTGTCCATCGCGCGACATAGGTTTGATAAGCACTTCAATATCTTCTTTCTGATAGTCAAATACTTTTAAATATTTTTCATGCTCATCAACAACCGAAGGAACACGTTGTTTCACTTCTATTTCGCTCAATTCAAGCCTGTTTTCCTTTAACCAGTTCTGGTATGGAAACTGGTTGCTCAACTGGGCTTTTATTTCTTCATCTGGTACAATAATCCCGAATTTTGTATCAACCAATAACAATTTACCGGGACGCAGCCTTCCTTTGATCTTAATTTCTGAGGGTTCAAATTGTTGAACACCTACTTCTGACCCCATAACAACAAGATCATCTTTGGTGATTACGTATCTTGACGGCCTTAACCCGTTTCTGTCCAATGTTCCCCCAATAAAACGTCCATCGCTGAATACAATTGATGCAGGGCCATCCCATGGTTCCATTAGGGTTGAATGGTACTCATAAAATGCCTTTAAGCTTTGTGGGATGGGATTTTTATCGTTCCATGATTCAGGAATCAGCATAGCAATGGCATGGGGAATTGATTTTCCGGTTAATGAAAAGAATTCCAGCGCATTATCCAGTGAAGCCGAATCACTCTTTTCCGGTTCGATAACCGGATATATTTTTTTCAGGTCTTCTCCAAGCAAATCTGTTTCAAACAAAGATTCCCTGGTTTGCATCCACATGCGGTTTCCTTTAATGGTATTTATTTCACCATTATGGGCCAATAACCGGAATGGTTGTGCAAGGTCCCATGTTGGAAAAGTGTTTGTACTGAACCTTGAGTGTACCAGCGCAATTGCACTGGACAATTTAGGGCTCCGTAAATCAGGATAATATTGCTCAACCTGCTCGGGTGTAAGCATTCCTTTATAGATTATTACTTTAGATGAAAGACTTACAATATAGAAAGCCTCTTTGTCTTTTATTTTACTTTCCCGAATCTTGTTTTCAACTAGTTTCCGGGAAATATATAATTTCCTTTCAAGTGCATCCTGTTCAAGTTTGGCAGTTACATATATTTGTTTGATTTTAGGTTCTGTTTTCCTTGATATTTCCCCAAGCACACCTGAATCAACAACTACATCATGGAAATCAATTACATCAAAACCTTCACTAACAAGTGTTTCAACAAGGATGGTTTCACATGCTTTTCTTTCTTTATTTCCTTGAGGAAGAAAAACTAACCCCGTACCATATTTACCTTCGGAAGGCACTTTTATGCCTTTTGATAAAATAAACTCATGAGGTACCTGTATTAATATACCTGCCCCGTCACCTGAAACATTATCGGCACTTTCAGCACCACGGTGGGTCATATTTACCAAAACTTCGAGCCCCCTTTTTACAATGTCATGGGATTTTTTACCCTTCATTTGCGCTACAAAGCCAATACCGCAATTGTCGTGTTCATTTTTTGGGTCATATAATCCCTGCGCTTTTGGAAATCCTTTTGCCATTTCTCGTTTCTTTATATTACTATAATATTTCTTTCTTAAATCAGTTTAGTAGTGCAAAAAAGCCATTCCCTATCCTGAGAATGGCCTCTTTATAAGATAGTTAAGCCATCCTGTTAATCAGGTGATTTAATAATATTTTTATCTTTTAATATCATATCTTGCCATTTCGAGGTGCAAAGATACAAATTTTTAATTTTAATTTAAAATTTCACTTTAATTATTAGTTGGTTTTAACAAATCAGCCCCTTTCTTTAATAGGAACATATTTTATGCGTTCGCCAACATTTTTATATGCCGGTCGAATTATTCTTGCAGCAGATGACGTCACTTCCTCTAGTCTGTGGGCACTCCATCCTGCAATACGTGACACCGCAAAAATAGGGGTGAAAATTTCTTTAGGAATATCTAGGCACAAATAAACAAAGCCAGAATAAAAATCAACGTTTGCTGATATTGTTTTTGCATCTCCCCCTTTATATTGTGCAAATACATGGGGTGTGAGTTTTTCAACTGAATTATACAGGTTAAACTCATCCTCTTTGCCTTTTTCTTTGGCAAGTTCCCGGGCTTTCTCCTTTAATAATATTGCCCTGGGATCCGATAATGTATAAATTGCATGTCCCATTCCATAAACTTTTCCACTTTTATCGAATGCTTCTTTCTTCAAAATTTTGGTTAAATAATCAGCAATTTCTTCTTCATCTTTCCAATTGGTAACATTTTGCTTAATATTTTCCATCATCTCAATTACTTTCAGGTTTGCACCTCCGTGTAACCTTCCCTTTAAGGAACCCAAAGCCGCTGCAATAGCAGAATACGTATCTGTTTGTGATGAACTTACTACTCTTGTTGTAAACGATGAGTTATTTCCGCCACCATGTTCAGCATGCAATACAAGTGCAAGATCAATAATTTCAGCTTCCAGTTTGGAATAGTTTTCACCTTTTAGCATGTAAAGGAAATTTTCGGCTGTACTCAATGAATAATCCGGGTGACGAATGATTAATGACCTGCGCTGGTAAGAATGTCTGTATCCAAAATATGCATAACACGTGATAACCGGAAATTTAGCTATCAGGTTAAGAGCCTGCTTGGTTAGGCTGAAGTGCGAATAATCTTCCGCTGTCTCATCCATTTCGTATAATACTAACACACTTCTAGCCAGCATGTTCATGATATCTCGCCCCCTGAGAGAAAGCACCATATTTTTTGTAAAATATTGGGGAAGGTCACGTAATTCGGCCAATTCTTTTGAAAATTCGGTCAATTCATCAGTTGTTGGCAATTGCCCTGCCAACAATAAAAAAACGGTTTCATCGAAGCCATGGCGGTTATCTTTCTGAAACCCTTTCACCAACGCAGT
>JBNLCS010000283.1:0-6136 GCA_050303935.1 Bacteroidales bacterium | reverse complement strand
TTGTGCTTCTTTGCACACTTCTTCAATGGTCACCCTTTTTATCCCGTGTTTCCAGAACAGATCATACGCTGCACGTAAAATATCCTGATACTTTTTTTTCGTTTTTTTATTCATTATTATACGATTTCAATACAAATATACGATATTTATTTTATAATACAAATATCGTATATTTTCTATTCGATTGTATTGCCAAATTTTTTTTGTATACTCGTTAAAATAGTATTAAACTTTTTTTAACATCCTTCTTTATCAAATAATTAATATTTTTGTTACAAGTTTAGATAGTGTGTTTTCAAAAAATATTTCGAATGAAGAAGAGAAGAGTTTTATACGTGTTGGCTATAGTATTTTTAGTCACTTCAATTGCGGCCGTTTCGGTTAAAGACAAAGAATTTAAGATTATAAAGAACCTGGATATATTTTATTCGCTTTTTAAGGAACTCAATTATTTTTATGTGGATGAAACCGACCCGGAAAAATTAATTAAAGATGGCATTGACGGTATGCTTGGATCACTTGATCCTTACACTACATTTATACCCGAGTCGGAATTAGACGATTTTGCATTTATGACAACCGGAAAATATGGAGGTATTGGTGCGCTTATAAGAACAGCCGGAGACTATACTTTGATTTCGGAACCTTATGAAGGGTTTCCTGCCATGGAAGCTGGCTTACGTGCTGGCGACACAATCGTGGAAATTGACAATAAATCAATTAAAAATTTAAACATAAAAGAAGTAAGCGACAGGTTAAAAGGCGAACCAAACACAAAAGTTAAATTAGAAATAATACGGCCCGGCAGTGAAAAACAGCTTAGTTTTCATGTGGTTAGAAAACAAATAAAAATTAACAATGTGCCTTACGCTGATATGATTGATGATAAAACCGGGTATATAAATTTAAAGAACTTTACCCAGGATGCATCTGAAGAAGTTGAAAGTGCTTTAAAAAATTTGAAAAACAAAGGGGCTAAAAATATTATACTTGATTTAAGAGGAAACCCTGGCGGACTGTTAATTGAAGCCGTGAATATTGCTAATATATTTGTTGATAAAGGAACAGAGGTGGTAAGTACACGTGGCAAGGTTAAAAACTGGGAAAAATCGTATGTTACTGAATACCGGCCTACAGATACAGAAATTCCAATTGCCGTATTGGTTAACAGAGGATCAGCTTCAGCTTCGGAAATTGTTTCAGGTGCAATTCAGGATCTTGACAGGGGCATAATAATAGGCCAGCGTACTTTTGGAAAAGGTCTCGTGCAAACCACACGCCCATTAAGCTATAATTCGAAACTGAAAGTTACAACTGCAAAATATTATATTCCAAGCGGAAGGTGTATACAGGCAATTGATTATTCACATCATAATCCTGACGGTAGTGTGGGAAATATCCCGGATTCACTGATTTCTGAATTCAAAACAAAAAATGGCCGTTTAGTATATGATGGTGGCGGTATTCGTCCTGATATTACTATTGAAAGAAAAAACTACAAAAAAATTACTTCAGATCTTCACCGAAATAACCTGTTTTTTGATTATGCAACACATTTTAGAATTGAACATGATTCAATTCCTCCTGTTGAAATTTTCAGGATTACAGATGAAATTTATGAAGATTTTATAGATTTTGTAGCTTCGAAAAAATTTGAATACGAAACTGAAAGTGATATAGCTCTAAAAGAACTAATTGAAAAAGCTACAAAAGAAAAGTATTATGATAAATCAAAAGAAGCATTTGAAAATCTGGAACATCAGCTTGACCATGACATAAGATCAGATTTGCTATTGGTCCGTGATGAAATTGATGATATTTTAAGACAGGAAATTGTTTTGCGTTATTATTACCAAAAGGGTCAGATCCGTTCCGGCTTATTAACTGATGAAGCTGTAAAAAAGGCAATTGAAGTACTTAACGATAAAGAAAGTTACAATACACTTCTTAATATAAAAGAAGAAGAAGTATTGGTATTGGACAACTAACTTATAAATTTAATGTAAGTTCTACGAAATTGTAATATTAATCATTTGCCATACAAAATACTTTTTAAGTGCTGGTATATTAGAATGGTGGAAGCATGGAACAATGCAGAGATTACAAATGGTTTCTAACCATTTTTCCATGATTCCTTATATAATCAACCACCTCACAGCAAGCTGACAAGGTATGCCAGAAGAGACAAAAAATCTTTTGGCATCAAGATGCGGGGATAAGACCCCAGGATCCCGATTGTATGGCATCTGGATCAATTCGACTTACTAATTTAAATATCACAAAACACCTTTTAGAAAACGTCCTAAAATAAGATTATGTGTTTGAGGATTTTTCATAGTAATAGTAACGGGATTTTTAAAATAACTTTTCGTTTCTTTGGTATTCACATTCATAAATGTGGTTCATGAACTTACTACGTTCGGTTCTTAAAGTTGAAAAAAGTAACCAAACCTGTTGGCCGGTAGGCCGGAAAAGTCACCGATGAAGAAAAATGCATTACTTCTAAAAGTTCCTATTTATCATGCACTTTTCTTACTCCTGTAAAATTGTTAACGGTGAAGGCACCACCGGTAATTCTCCTTTTATTGGATTCGCATCTCCACTAATTTGGCTCTCTTTTAAGATTATTGAGCCCGGTGAGATAAACGAAACCGGCACACCTCTTGTGTAGCCAAGCCCTCCTCTATAAAACAACGTATTGTATACTTTTACATCATCCGAAACATATTCAACATCACGTAAATCATCAATATCCCAATTAATACGTAATCCTCTTACCAATGACTCCTCTCCAGTTTCCACATTAATTTTATAATAATTTTGGGAACTATTGTTTGCAGATGTCTTTAACGGCCTTATAACGAATACATGGTCCAATCCTTCTTCTTTAGCCATTTGTATTAGTTTTTGTTTCATTTCTTCGTAAGGAGTAGTTTCACTTGTTTTAACATATACAACACCGGGCGACATGGAACTTATAACATTATCATCGGACATGCCCAACCGGTTATGTCCAGTGGATTTGTTTTGGGCTGTGGTTGGTGTGCGGTCAACAAGTTGAGATTTCAAAATACCTTCATCAACAAGTATCAATGAATCAGCTGGCTTTACACCCTGGTTATCAATTGCAAAATTTCCCATCAAATGAATACCCTTGTATTCTTTTAACGAAGATTTATCGGTAATTGAAAGCTTCTTATCAATCACTCGTTTTCCTATCCTTTGTTCCCAGGTCTGTTGGCTTGGTATAACCAGTCCTTGTTCCTGATTGTTAACCAATGGGGGCCTGTTTCCTATTAAACTTTCGTTACCTGATCCAAACAAGCGGATAATATTTTCTTCAATAACAGCAAAATCTTCAAACATAATCGGACCTATATACTTTTCATCATATTTGTCAGCTTTTGCTTCGGCATATAAATTTTCAGACAGTAATTTTATATCTGCAACAGTCCTTTCAACTGTTGGTAGTTCATCAAAACTATTGGCATAATATATTAATTGTTGCCAAATCTGGTGTTGGTCAATGTCATACATTACAGCCCCAATGTGCATAATGTAAAAATTGAAAGGCACAGACATTTTCGTACCTTCACTATTAACCATATAACGCAACGCATTTATATGAAACAATGTAACTTGTGAAAAATGTATTTCAGAATAATCACCGAAAGCCAATGAAATTTCCTTAATATTATTTGCTGCTTTATCCCTAATAATGTCGTTTTCAAAACTTTGCACCTTTAAAACAACCGGATTTTCTTTGCTAAAATCCGACGCTGGAAGGTCCTTCTTTGTAAGGCCCTTTAATTTCATGGCAGATAATTTATTACGATATAATTCACTTGCACTTTTAAACACATTGTTCGTGGTAATCCAAAAACTTCGGCGTATTGCCAGGTAATCATTTTCAAGTGGCAATGCAATATTACCATCGTTGTGGTTAGAATTAGAAGTGTTATCCTTGAAATTTTCATCACACAAATCATAATCGCCCACCATTAGCCGTAGACTTTTACTCCTTCCCTTTGAATTTACGCTCCTTATAACTGAACCTAAAGATGCATACATCACATCGTAATCATAATCATTCAAACCATATTCCATGAAAAAAGGTGCTGTATAATCATCCAGTTTCGAAAGCTCTTCCATATTTCTTCCCATCTCATCAGTCAGCGCCTTGAAAATAGTTTCATCTTGGGCCAACAACTTTCCTGCCAAAATTATCATCAATGCAAAAGAAAATATTGTATTCTTCATTGTACTTTTATTTATTTATCATTTATTGATTGTGGTGCATCTATTACCGGTCCTGTAGAAAAATATTGATTTGCTTTTTGAGTTTCAATTTTTGATACAAAAATAGCAGGAGAAATAGCCGAAACCGGGATACTTCCAGAAGATGCCCCACACATACCATTAAATATATCATGTTTTTCACCAGCCGCTTCGATATTCGAAAACATGGCCAACGGTGTACCAATTAGTCTAACCCCCCTTACCAATTCATCAGGCCTGCCATCCACATAAACACGATAAACCTCTGTTGGTGTAACATTAAATGCATTGGGCATGTAACGATTATTTGTAGTAAAGCCACCCTGTACATCTTTAAAATAATACCCAAATTCTTTTTTTTGTTTTTTGCATTCTTTAACCAACATTTTCCTTAGTTCATCTTCGGTATATGGTTTATTTGTTTCCACTAGTAAGTTTGATTGTCTGGAAATTGGAGATAATCCTGTTTGTGCCCTGCCATGACCATTTGATTCAGGAAAACCAGGCACCGGTGTTTTACTCATTAGAAAATCCTTTAATAGACCGTTTTCTATAACTTTTACTACTTTGGCCCGTGGTCCTTCATCATCGTAAACATAGTGGCCTGCTAATGGTTCGCCATTAAATTCTTTTAATGTGGGATCAAATATTACACTCATGGATTTTGGCAATACATTCTTATTCAGTTTAAGTTTAAACGTATGTGCATCTGTATCATCTTTCAATCGATGACCTTCAACCCTGTGGCCTAAAATCTCATGAAAAAACACACCCGAAGCTTTAGGTGCAAGAATAGCCGGGCCACTATAAGGTTCTGCTATGGGTGCTTCTTTTAAGGCAACCAATTTTTCGTACATATTCCCCGCTTGTTTTACAATTTCATCCCCGGAAGGTAATTCACCCGGATAGCGTGCATGGAAAATATGATGTAAATTTATTGGATCTCCTTCCGGCGACCTAATGCTTCCACTTAAAACTATTTGTGCCTGTACAAAATTCTGAGTAATTTCATCACCTTCACTAGATACATAATATTTTCGTTGAACTACAAACCTAAACAAAGCCATGCCTTGCATCATATCTGTATTTTCGGGAAAAATTTCACTTGAAGATTTGAGAATTTCAACAATTCTTGCTTTTTCAGTGTCAGTAAATTTATAATCCAACTTAGGTTCATAATATTTATCAGGGTTCCCAGGTGAAAAATCATTGTATTTTTCAATGTCTTCTACGGATATTTTATTTTTCTTGGCTAAAAATTCGGCCCTTGCTTTTCGGTATACATCATCTGTTGTTTTCCATAACACTTGTTTTACCGCCAATGGATTATCTTCATAAGGTATAGCAGCATAATTTCTTCTTGTATTATCGGCTTCACCTTTACTAATATGTGTATTATCAAATGTTTTATTGCCAACCCGTAAATCGGCAGTTAAAGATGCACTGCTGTCAGATTGGACTGCTGTTATATTTCCAAAATCTGCCTTAATTAGTATGTTTTTTACATAATCAACTCTGTAATTTATATGATATACAGGGGGATCTTGTTTTGATAATATCTCAAATTCCCTTTGCAATTCATCGGCAAGAATTTTCGAATATTCATCCTGTGCTAACATGCATACAGGAATAAACATTACCAACACAATTAAAATCTTAATGCCTTTCTTCATTTTAATATGTACTTAATTAACAATTAAACAATAATACTTTTCAGTTCCAACAATTTTACAAGGTATATATATAGATGCTTATATAACAAATATATTCATAAAATCGTTAAAATTTTAAGGAATTTTAACTTAGTTTTACTTTAACTCTCCTTTGATATAATGTTATTATTGGATCATTTTTCTAA
>JBNLCS010000282.1:0-8650 GCA_050303935.1 Bacteroidales bacterium | reverse complement strand
ACAACAATATCATTTTCCAGCGATGTGAGTTTTTTAAACAACTTTTCCCTTTCCTGTCTTAATTTTTGAGAGGCATTTGGTTTGGCCGATATTTCAGTTAGCTTATTATTATATTTTAAAATGTTTCTCTCACTATCATCAACTTTTAGTTTATCAAACAAATTATTGATGGCTATTCGATATCGATTTTGAACTTCGTCTTTATCTTTTATTGGAACAAAACCAATGTCAGTCCACCTTTTCTGGAACTCATTGATATTATTAAAATTCTGTTCTACATCTTTTAGAAGTTCATATTTTTCAATTTCCTCAATTAATTCAAGTTTTTTCTTAAGATTATCATCGTGCGTAGAATCAATATTTGAGAAATATTCATTTTTCCGGTCAAAAAATTTGTCGCATGCTGATCTAAACCTTTCCCATACCTGATCGGAGCTTTTTCGCGGTACAGGGCCAATTTTTTTCCATTTTTTCTGAAGCTGGATCAACGATTCGGTCGTATTCTTCCAGTCAGTACTTTCCTGCAGTGCCTCAGCCTGAACACATAAATCGATTTTTTGCTGCAAGTTATTTTTTTGGACCTCCTTGTTCGCAGCAAAAAATTCCCGCTTGGCATTGAAAAATATATCGCACGCTTCCCTAAAACGGGCATAAACTTTATTGTTATCTTTTTTAGGTGCAAAACCAATTGTTTTCCAAACCTTTTGTATTTCAATAATTTGTTTAGATTTATCTTCCCACTCCCTTGCCGATTCCAATCTCTGGGTATTTAATTCTTCAACCTTTTCACACAGGGCAGTTTTCTCTTCAAGGTTTTGTTTTTGATTAGTTTTTAGTTCTTCAAAATACTGATGGTGACGTTTATTAATTTTTGATGTAATTTCTTTAAAACGCTCCCAAATTTCTGCTTTTTTATCATGTGGGACCGGGCCTATTTCACGCCATTGATCATGAAATGCTTGCAATACCCTAAAAGCTTGTACGACAGAAGGTTCAAGCAACAACTTCTCAGCCTTCTCACACAAAATCAACTTTGCTTCAAGGTTCTTTTTGAGATCCAGGTCCCTTAGTTCTTTATTAATGTTTATATAATCATAAAACATCTCACAAGCCAAGTGATAAGACTCCCACAAACCTTTTACATTTTGTTGGGGCACTAAACCAATATCGCGCCATTTTTGCTGGAGTTCCCTAAATTCCTGAAAAGTTTTATTGATTGATTCCTTTCGGTTCACAAGGTCTTTTATATCCTCTATAACTTTGTTTTTAGCTTCAAGGTTTTCAACCTTTTCTTCTTCCAACTTACGGTTAAAATCTGATTTAAGGTCCTTATATTTTTCTAACAACTCCCGGAGCTTGGTCTCAGAAGGGTCCGGTGTAGGTTTAAAATCTTCCGGGTTTCCACCTTCACTTAAGAAATGTTCTTTCGTTGTTTCAATTTCTGCTTTATGAATTTTATAAAATAATACCTTTATGATGTCAACATCGTTTGATACCTGGTCAACCGGTTTTGTTAGTATTAATTTATCCAGTTCATTAACCAAACCTTCTTTGTCAAGTGAATTGTAATCAACCTTCTCTTCTTCTTTTTCCTCTTCCTCGCTTTTTACTTTCTCTTCAATATTATCCTGAATTGATTTATCTTCTTCTACTATCTCCCCTTTTTCATTTTTAGTATCTTCTTTTGCAGGTTGTCCCCCCTCATTATCACTCTGTAAAATAATCTCTTCCTGTTTATTTACGTCCTTCTCTTCCCCTGTTTCATTATCTTCCGATACAATATCCTCATCTTTTTCCGGGCTTTCGGCATCTTCATCATCGGACGGCTCTTTTTTCACTTCATCCATACCGGTTTCAGAACCAGCTAAACCATTTTCATCTGAAACAACATCTTCTTCACTTACCTGTTGATTTGCAGTTCCATCTTCCTGGTCATCAGATTTAACAACTTCCGAACGTTCATCCCGGTCATTGGAGGTAGTTTCCTCAGATTCTGTATTTTCAGTCCCTGAGTCGATTTCATTACTATCTTTTCCTACCGAATCTTCAGACGATGAACTTTCAATATTTTTATTGTTTTCATCCGCTGTATTGTTCTCATTATTTTTAACAGGTTCATTTTCACTGTTAAATTGTTCCTGAGGAACAGAGCTCTTGTCATTTACCATGATCAATTTGTTTTAACCCTAAGCCAACAAAAAATTGCTACGAAAATATATATTTCACCGCATATACTCAAGCAAAATAGTGATTAATTAAAGAAATATCCTTTGAATTAAATGATTTCAGGAAAAGTATTTAGCTTCCGGTAAGTTTATCCAATACCCTTCGCTCCTTTTTGGTTGGTCGTCCGCTTCCTCTGTCCCGTTTAATAAAAACTGTTTCGTTCACCTTGAGCTTGGCCAATTCTTCTTCCGGGGTCAATTCATCATAATTTTGAACGGCAAGGCTTGCTGATACTCTTTTATCTATCAACCCGGTTACCCTAAAAGAATAAATAACCGGCATTTTTTTTACAAAAACTTCGTCTCCGGTTTTAATATTTCTTGATGGTTTTGCAGGTACCCCATCAATAGTTACCCTACCACGCCTGCAAGCTTCTGACGCCTGGCTCCTGGTTTTGAATATACGCACCGCCCACAACCACTTATCAATCCTAACTTCAGTTACTTCAGGCATTGGCGTGCTGATTTATCTCCAATTTAAAACCTGTATTATGGACATTGGTGATTGCTATGGATTTATCCCCTTTTAGCATTTTTCTCAGTTTTGTAATGTACACATCCATGCTTCTTCCCATAAAATAATCATCATCACCCCAGATCGCTTTCAAAGCTATTCTCCTTGGTAATATCTGATTTTTATACAAATATAGCATATGTAACATCTCCGCTTCTTTTTTTGTAAGTTTTCTTTCACCTTCATCAGATTTTAATAGCTGATTAGCAAAATCGAAAACATATGCACCTATGTTAACAGGATCTTTATCCCGTTCACCAACTCTGGGCTTAGCCCTTCGTAAAACGGCCTCAACACGTAAGAGAAATTCTTCTGTACTAAAAGGTTTGGTAATATAGTCATCAGCGCCTATCTTCAGGCCTTTAATTTTATCATCGGTAAGTGATTTGGCCGTAAGAAAAATAATCGGGATTAATGTATCAGTACTTCTAATTTCTTCACCAAGGGTAAACCCGTCCTTTTTTGGCAACATCACATCAAGTACACAAATATCAAATGATCCATTTTTAAATTCAGTATAACCATCTTCCCCATCAACAGCCAACACAACATTATACTTTTCCATTTCCAAAAAATCTTTTAGAACACTTCCTAGGTTTTGGTCATCCTCTACCAATAGAATATTTCCTTTATTTTTTTTCATGTGTTAAACTTTATTAAGGTCAATCAAACAAACTTTTACTGCATTTCCATCTATAAAATCTATCCAAACCTGTAATTTTTACTATTTGACGTATATACTACCATAAATTTACTTAATTATTAAGTATTTTCAATAATTTTATCCAATATGCTAATAATCTGCTATTTGGAATTAATTTTGACTTACAGGTAATATAACATCAAAACAACTACCTTTGTTTAAATGACTTTTAACCTTCACTTCACCCCCATGTGCTTCGGTCATTGTTTTTACATAAAACAATCCCAAACCAAAACCTTTAACATCATGAACATTTCCAGTAGGTATTCTGTAGAATTTATCAAAAACATATTTCATTTTTTCCGGACTCATCCCAATCCCTTTGTCTTCAACAGAAATTTTAATTATTCCGTTCTCGCCAAAAGTTGAAATTTTAATATCGGGAACCCCCTTTGAATATTTTATACTATTTTGAACCAGATTGACAATAATATTTGTAATATGGACTTTATCTGCAAATATATCCTTGTTTTTTGCATTCAACTCATAGTTAATTTCCGCATTATTCTCACAAAAATCAAGACATAAATTATCAACTGAATTATGAATAAGATCATGTAAATCGAAATTTGATTTATTAAGATGAAATTCGCCCTTATCCATTATTGCCATCTGAAGTATTCTTTCAACCTGCACCCTCATACGCATATTTTCGTTGAGGATTATATCTGTGTACCGTTCAATAACCGGATCGTTGAATGATTTTACTTTCTTTTTTAACACTTCACCAGTAAGCTGAATGGTTGAAATAGGGGTTTTAAATTCATGGGTCATATTGTTTACAAAGTCGTTTTTAATTTCAGATATCTTTTTTTGCTGAATAAAAGTGTAAACCGTGTACCAAAAACTACCGCCTACAATCAAAATAAGCAAAACCGAAATAATAACCCATATAGAAAAATCAGTTAGAATAAAAGCCTTTTTACCCGGGAATATAACAGAAAGATGATAATATTCTTTTTCCCACAAACATGATAAGCATGCTTTAAATCTGTTATCTCCTGATAAATATACATAACCGTCCGTTTTAAATACTGCGGAATCATTACAAGATCTTATAATGGCATATTCATAGGGTATATCAATTTTGTGATATTGGGTGTATTTTGCCAACAACGTATCAAGCAAAACCGGCTCGACAATATCGAGAATTGTTTTAGGTTTACCCCTATGCATTGTATCTATAATGAGCTTTGCATTTATTGAAGTATCGTTAAAACGATCAAATTCACTTATAACCTCTCCTAAAGCCATGTCTATCCTGTGATCAAGTTGTTCTTCTTTTAAACTATACGATTTTTTTATCCACAACCATTGCGAAAACAACAAACCGATTAAAGCAACCGAAAATAATATGATAATAACTGTTACAGACCTCTTTTTCATACCGCGCTAATTTTCAATAGTACAAAAATAGGAAATTATTGGTTTTTAAAGTCTTAATGGAAAGTTAAATAAAAAAGAAAGACACATCCCCCATGGTGGACATGCCTTTCAGCGATGCAAAAAAAACAGTTTGAACATGCAATTAGTGTGCCGAATATTTATACGAAATATTTTATTTTAATTATTTAGTATTATATTTGCACTCCCAAAAAAATTTGGGAATAGGATTAACAATTGTGTGATGGGGAAATAAACCATAGTTAATTCTGAGTAGCACTTTAATAATTGTTAAAAAAATAAACATGAAATCAATTGAAATTCAAGGTCAAAAAAGGACCGAAATTGGAAAAAAATCATCCAAAAAATTAAGGGCATCAGGATTTGTACCTTGTGAACTTTATGGTGGTACCGAAAACGTTCATTTTTCTGTTGAAGAAAAAATGCTGAATAAAATTATTTATACACCTAATGTGTATGTCGTTGAGTTAAACATTGATGGTAAAAAACACAATGCAGTATTAAAAGAAGCCCAATATCATCCGGTAAGTGATAGCGCATTACATGTAGATTTTGTAGAAATATTTGATGATAAAAAAGCTGCCGTAAAAATTCCTGTTAAGATTTCAGGTAACTCTGTAGGTATCAGAAATGGAGGTAAATTAAGGTTAGCAAAGAGAGCTTTATATATCATTGGGTTTCCAAAAGATTTACCTGACACACTTGATATTGATATTACCAAACTAGACATAGGTGATTCAATTAAGGTGAAAGATCTTAATTTTGAGAATCTTGAAATAAAAGATCCCTCAAGCTCGATGGTAGTAGGAATTGTTTCTTCACGTATTTCTAAATCAATGTCTGGTGAAGAAGAAAGCGAAGAAGGGGCCGAAGGCGAAAGTGAAGGTGAATCTGCTACAGAAGAAGAAAAAGCTGATGAATAATTAATTATCTAACGTTTTGAAATATCTTATTGCAGGCCTTGGTAACATAGGCCCGGAATATGAAAATACCCGCCACAATGTTGGCTTTGATATATTGGATGCCCTGGCTGGGGCATCCAATATTTCTTTTAAGGATAAACGTTACGGTTTTATTGGAGAACTAAAATACAAGGCACGTAATATAATCCTGTTAAAGCCATCAACGTATATGAACCTGAGTGGTAAAGCCGTGCATTATTGGATGCAAAAAGAAAAGATCCCCCTTGACAAAGTACTTGTAATACTTGATGACCTTGCACTTGATTTTGGGAAAATAAGGATCCGTCCAAAAGGTGGCGATGGAGGGCACAATGGGTTGGCAAATATAAATCAGATATTGGGTACATCAAACTATGCAAGGTTACGATTTGGAATAGGCAATGACTTTTACAAAGGACAGCAGGTTGATTACGTTTTAAGTAAATGGAGTAACGAAGAACACAATACCTTGCAGGAAAGATTTGAAGTATGCGTTGAAATTATTAAAAGCTTTTGCACCATTGGGCTGGAAAGGACCATGACAAATTTTAACAATAAATAATTTTTTCTGAAATTTATTTTTATTAATCCGCCCTTACCCTTTACCTAAAAGCAAAAATTCCCTTAACTATTTAGACTGAGATTAGATATAAAAATATTTTCAAACTCTAAACAATATTTTATCGTTTATGTTTGTTAAATAACGAGAACTTATATCAATACACATCAGATGGTGCCTTTTAAAATTAACCTGCAATACACTTTAATCATATTGTTATTAAGCTTAACATCAACAGGCCATATGTATGCTCAAAAAAATGCCAATAAATTTTTTCTTGGATTTGGAGGAGGTGTTAATGCATCACAAATTATAAGCAATGAACAGGTAAATTTATATGAAAACTTATCAAGCGAAGAACTTGAAGAAACTTACAACGATTGGTACAGTAACATAGGTAACCAGTATTTTTTTCATATCGAATACCGAACAAAAAAAATGATACTTTTTGGCACTCCGGGGACCAGCACCTTTAATTTCACAAAAAACACACCGATAGTAGGTGGTGCAGAAGTATTTAACCAGGAAACATCAGTTGTGGCCAGTTATTTCAGCATTCCACTGGGATTGAAGCTTTTTATTTCAGCGGATAAAACAAAACCATACCTGGGAGGTAAAGTAACATATGGACATGGCCATCGTGCCAACGGACCAGATAATTCGTTGATACCTTCAAGGTTTTCAGCAGGAGGTTTAATTGGCGCCTATATCGACTTAAACAAATTCACAATTGACATCAATGCAGGTTACAACCTGGGGTTGCATAATATAACACGTCAGGCCGAAAGATATGCAAACGATGGAAGCGGTTTGTATTCTCAAAACAATATCAAAATCAACGATTTTCAATTCAATGTTTCCGTATTGTTCTCCTTGGAGAAATCTTGGAAGCTAAGCAGTTTGGATTGTAACTATTAAAAAAAACAATTAAAAGGCTACAAATGAAAAGATATATTTATTTTCTGTTACTCTTATCACCTTTTTTATGCATTCGTTGTGAACTTAACCAAAAGGATTACGATCCTGAAGGGGATTTTATTAAAATATATAACGATAGCGATGTTGATAAAAAATATTATCCTGCCGGAATAAAACAGGTTGATGACGGTGGATATTTGGTAGTAAGCGGTGTTAAATATGAAGAAGATGATAGCGAGCTACCGTTAACTGAAGTTTTTAAAACGAACAGTTTAGGCAGGCTGGAATGGAGGACTAGTTTTGAAGATTTGAGGGCCCCTGCAAACGGATTGATCCATACAGCCCAATTTTCTGGATTTATCGCCATGGCCGGAAATGAATTAAACGGCTATCTTATTACCCTCGACCTGGAAACGGGAAATGAAACCAACCGTTTTGATCTGGATATAAAATTCCCACTTGCGTTCTATCAAAGTGAAACAAGTATAGCTGTCTTAGGATATAATTCTGATGACCGCACTTCAGATTTTAATGTGTATGACGCAAGCAATTTAAACCTACAACATTCCACTTCTTTAAACATCAACAAAGATGTTGAAATTTCAATACTTGAACATTTAAACAAACTAGGCGACCAACTCCCATTTTTTATAGGAGAATGGACAGAGGGGGGCAAACAGGCCTATTTTGCCAATTGTTACGATAACTACAGTTTGCGACTGGTTTTATTTAACAGTGGCCATAACAAAGACAAAGACGTGTTTGTATACCAGGATAATGGCGCAATCAGCTCATTTTTATTTAAAGGGGAAAATTCTTATGCCCTCACTTTGTTTTATAATGATGACAACTTTCTTCACCCGGATACTTCACTAAACAGTGCCGGGAGTCAGCAGTTTAACAAAACAATGGGATTGCCTTTGCCTGAACTGACCCCAAAAGCAAAAGTGTACGCAAATCAACATTTTAACGGAAATGATTCAACCCTTGTATTTATTTCAAGTACCAATAAAAACTCAATACACGTATACCAATTTGAATATAACGGTGATAAATTGATACGTCAGTTTGAAATGGGATTTGAAGATGACATCTCTATTTCATCGGCTGTACAAACAAAAGACATGGGATATGCTGTGTTAGCAAGGATTTTTGTTACAGGAAAATACCCCAGGCCTGTTATTTTAAAAATCCCTCCCCATAAATTCAGGGATGAAAAGTGAATGCAATTTGAAGATGAGTTGATTTGTTGATTTGAAAATTTCCAAATTGTCCCATTTTCAAATTTTCAAATTGCTTTTATCTCCATTTTACCCTTTCTTTGCTCAAAAATTTCATATGCATATTGATTTAATTACTGCATTGCCCGAACTGCTGGAAGGCCCT
>JBNLCS010000281.1:0-3933 GCA_050303935.1 Bacteroidales bacterium | reverse complement strand
TACGGCTTCATTTCCATCTCCAACCACTAACACAAGTGGACGTAAAAGAACCTGAATAATAAACTGAGCGATCATTACAGCAACAAAACGGTAGCTGGAAACACTATTCCTTTCCTTCATATCACCTGTGATCACACCACTTAATGATGAATATGGCAAGTTGTTCGCAGTGTATAAACTTACCAAAAACAAATAGGTAATAAATGCATAAATAACTTTTCCATTGTAGCTAAAATTGGGTGTAGTGAAGGTTAAAAATATTATAACGGCAAATGGAATTGAAGTGATCAAAATCCAGGGCCTGTATTTACCCCATTTGGTTTTGGTACGATCGGCAATTATTCCCATTACAGGACTAAAAAGCACACCGCCAATCAATCCACATGTACCTATTACCCATTGTGCTGTTGTAGCATCAAGTTTATAAACATCAGTATAATAGTAAGCAATAAAAGTCACCAATGTTTGAAAAACAAGATTGGCAGCTAGATCACCCAAACTATATCCAACTTTTTCAACGATAGAAATTTTATTTGCTGTAGTTTTCATGTTTGTAATATTTAATTAGAATAATTAATCATTTTACGAAGCTTGTTATTTGTTTTTTGTGTTAAACCGCTAAAATTAACTTTAATTTTGAATATTGAAATATAGTATTTCTATTTTATTCATTTTCGTGGTAAAATGGTGCAATATAATTTATTTATACAATTTGTATCATGGTAAAATTAATAAATGGTACTATTTTGCATCTTTGTATTTAAAAAAAAAATATTTACATTCACTAACATATAATTTATATTTTTACTGATAACAATCTGTTTATTAATGTCTTAATAATTATTTACATGAAAAAAAGGGTTCTGTTATTTATTTTTATTTTTTTATTAAATCTTTTCAACAATACCATAAATGCCGAAAATGGTTACAATTTATGGTTACGCTATGAACATTTAAACGATCCAAACCGGCTAGAGGAAATACACAAACAAATTACAGGTATTTATACTATCGATAGCACTACTACATTAAATATTGCATGCAAAGAAATAAAACAGGCTATGCTCAACATGACCGGAAAAGAATTAAATAAGAGTCATGAAATTGATCAAAATGGATTAATAGTTTTGGTAAATATCAATAAATCAGGAAATATTTTAAATTCTGATCAACTAAAAAAACTACCCGGTCTTAAAAAAGACGGCTTTATAATTAAGAAAACAAAACTCAATAACCACAATATAATCCTTGTAGCTGCAAACAGTGATGTAGGCGTTTTATACGGCAGTTTTTCATTACTGCGAGAAATCCAAACTAATTCTATTGATTTTGAAAACTTGAACATAATCTCTGTTCCTGATATCAAACTCCGGTTATTAAATCATTGGGACAATCTGGACAGAACTGTAGAAAGAGGATATGCTGGTTTTTCCATTTGGGACTGGCACCGTCTACCGGGCTACATTGATGAGCGTTACACCGACTATGCCAGGGCAAATGCGTCCATTGGTATAAACGGAACCGTATTGACCAATGTGAATGCCAATTCTCACATTCTTACCGACTCATACCTACAAAAAGTTTCAGCCCTAGCCGATGTATTCAGGCCCTATGGCATCAAAGTTTATTTAACGGCAAGGTTTAGTGCACCAATTGAAATTGGTGGTTTGCCAACCGCTGACCCACTGAATGAGAAAGTAATTGCCTGGTGGCAAAATAAAGTAGATCAAATATATAATCTTATTCCTGATTTTGGAGGGTTCCTGGTAAAGGCAAACTCAGAAGGACAACCCGGGCCACAAAAATATGGCAGAAACCATGCCCAGGGAGCCAACATGCTTGCACGTGCAATAGGAGAAAGAGGTATTGTAATGTGGCGCGCTTTTGTATACGATGATAATGTACCTGAAGACCGCGCAAAACAGGCTTATACCGAATTTAAACCTCTGGACGGTAAATTTGAAAAAAACGTGTTGGTACAAATTAAAAACGGTGCAATTGATTTTCAACCCCGTGAACCTTTTCATCCACTTTTTGGTGCCATGCCTAAAACACCTCAAATGATGGAATTCCAGATAACCCTTGAATATCTCGGACAAGGGACACACCTCACCTACCTTGCACCTTTATTTAAAGAATGTTTAGAATCTGATACCTACGTAAAAGGAGAAGGATCAACTGTTGCTAAAATTATTTCAGGTGAACTTGAAAATAAGGAATTAACAGGTATGGCAGGAGTTTCAAACATTGGAAACGATATAAACTGGACTGGTCATTTGTTTGGGCAATCAAACTGGTATGCTTATGGCAGACTGGCCTGGAATATGAATTTAAGTTCATCAGAAATTGCAAAAGAGTGGGTTAAACTAACCTTTGGAGATAATGAATACATGGTTAATACCATTTCGGAGATCATGCTGAAATCAAGAGAAATTGTTGTAAACTACATGACCCCTCTTGGTTTGCACCATCAAATGGGTGCAGGGCATCATTACGGACCTGGCCCATGGGTTGAATTGTCTCGTGCTGACTGGTCTTCAACGTATTATCACAAAGCGGATAAAAAAGGCTTAGGTTTTGACAGAACAAAAAAAGGATCTGATGCTGTATCACAATATTATGAACCAGTAGCTTCACAGTTTAATAATATAAATGAATGCCCTGAAAAATATCTGCTTTGGTTCCACCATGTTGCATGGGATTACCCTATTAATAGTGACCATAATTTATGGGAAGAACTATGTAACAGGTTTTATGCTGGTGCCGATTCTGTTCTGTGGATGATAGGCGAATGGGAAAAACTTGAAAATCACATTGATGCTGAACGATTTAACCGTGTTAAAATGTTACTTGAAGTTCAATACAAAGAGGCCATCTGGTGGCGTGACGCCATGGTATTGTACTTTCAGCAGTTTTCTAAAAAGCCGTTACCGGAAGGGCTTGAAAAACCAATACACAATCTGGAATATTATAAACAACTGGAGTTTCCGTATGCCCCGGGGAATTGATTTTAAATATATTATGATATTTTGTATACCGGGTTTATTGGTTTTAATATATAACTTTTGTATTCAAAGTTAACCGTGCGCTTTACAATGGACATTACATGTCTTCTATTTTGTCATACCAGCGATTAGCCGCTTCCATATCCCCCATTGCTTCGTAAGCCACTGCAATATTATTAGCAGCTCGTTTTCGAGTTTTTTGTTCTTTTGAATTTGTCAGCGGCAAAAGTTCTTTAATCACGCTAGGCCAATCCCCTGATACAATATAATTCTTAACATACCGGAAAGTTTTACCGGTATAAAACTGCCTATTCTCAACATACTCGGATGGATAAAATTTATCAACATAAATTGAGGCCGTTTCATATGAAAGATTATTAATCTCTTCACCTGCTTTAGCAATTGATGGTTTGATTGTAAAAACTGTTGATAAAACCGGTCGCGATTTATAAAACTGAACATTTCGAACCGGCCCCCTTTCCAATTGAGTACCAGTCCTGTCATATAAACTAAATCCGGTTGTAACAACCAAATCAAAATATGCAGTTTTCGATTTAGTACCGTCATCATTTTTTTCAACCTCCACTTCTTTGTCCATGTATATATCATAAGACTCTATTAACAACAAATAGTCAGTGTTATATTTTTCACACAAAAGCATGATACTGTCACGGTGAACAGTTTTCTCAGGTAATTGTGAAAAATTCTTGCCTTTAAATAATGAATCAATATTGACTAACTCAAATTTTTGATCATTCGAAAATATATCAACAACACCTTCTACAAGGTTTTTTGTTCCTTCAGCATAAACCCTTGTTTCTTTATCATTGTTGTCCAACAACGTGTAGTCATAGCTATTCACAATTGCTATTTTGGCATTTTTTTCGGGAATTTCTATTTCAGGAGGCAACTGTTTACTTATGGGAAC
>JBNLCS010000280.1:0-9047 GCA_050303935.1 Bacteroidales bacterium | reverse complement strand
TGGTCCTGCTAATTTAGTGGTTGACGAAGATATTTCTATAACAACACATCCCCAAAATAAAACAGGATGTCCGGGAGATAATATTACTTTTAATGTTGTTGCCAGTGGTTCAAACTTAGTTTATCAATGGCAAAAAGATGGTGTAGGCATTCCTGGTGAAAATGGGGCAGGATTGTTGTTAAACAATATAGCCGCAGGGGATGCAGCAACTTATCGTTGTGAAATTACTGGTGATTGTGGTGTACTTTATTCTAATGGGGCGTCGCTTACAGTGAATACCGATGTATCAATTAGTCTTCAGCCTTCGGGTCATGAAGTTTGTGAGGGGGATAATACAGGGTTTACCATAAATGCATCTGGCACAGGTTTAACATATCAATGGAAACTTGATGGAGGTAATTTAATCGATGGAGGTAATATTTCCGGTGCAAATACAAATAGTTTGGGAATAAATCCTGCATCATTGGCAGATGATGGGGTATATACATGTGAATTAACAGGTAATTGTGGTACGGTAAATAGTAGTACTGTTAATCTTGTTGTTGATGAAGGTATCACTATAACTTCTCATCCACAGAATAAAACAGGATGCCCGGGAGACAACATTACCTTTAATGTTGTTGCCAGTGGGGCCAATATAACTTATCAGTGGCAAAAAGATGGGGTTGATATTCCTGGTGCAACCGGAAACGGGTTATTAGTAAGTAATATTGCAGCCGGAGATGCAGCGACTTACAGATGTGAAATTACGGGCGACTGTGGTATCCTATATTCCAATGGGGCAACTTTAAATGTTAATGAAGATGTTTCTATTACACTTCAACCTACTGATGAAAACATTTGCGAAGGAAGTATTTCCGGTTTTGTAGTTAATGCTGCAGGGACCGGCCTTGCTTACCAATGGAAACATAATGGGATAAACCTTGCTGATGGTGGAACTATTTCAGGTGCCAATAGCAATAGCCTGGACATTGGTCCTGTTGCATTGGCAGATGATGGGATCTACGTGTGTGATATAACAGGGACGTGTGGAAGTATAACCACAAATGCAGTAAATATGGATGTTTATGAAGATATAAATATCACTGTCCATCCTTCGAATATAACAGCCTGTGAAACAGGAAATGCTAATTTTAGTATTACAGCTACAGGAACAGGAATAACCTATCAATGGCAAAAGGATGGGGTAAATATTGGTGGGGCAAACAACTCAGGATATTCTATTGCTGGCGTGGCGGCAGCAGATGCAGCTACATACCGATGTGTGGTTTCCGGTAGTTGTGGAACATATAATTCAAATGGGGCATTGTTAACGGTAGATGAAACTGTTAACATTACTTCCCAACCTCCGGCAACTACAAGTATATGCGAAGGAAATAACCTGAATATAAATGTATCGGCAACAGGCACAAGCATTTCATACCAATGGAAAAAAGAAGGGGTTAACCTGACTAATGGAGGTACAATTAGTGGGGCTTTAAGCGATAATTTGATAATCGCAGGACTTGATGTTAGTGATGATGGGATTTACACGTGTGAAGTAACAGGTACATGTGGAAGTGAAAACAGTATCCTTTCAGATGTAACGATTAAACCATCTACCGCTATCACGCAACATCCGGCCCATTATACTGTGATTGACGCGGGTGATGCAACATTTTCAGTAGTTGCTGATGGTTTCAATTTAACCTATCAATGGCAAAAAGATGGTGTGGACCTTATCAATGGAGGAACCATTTCCGGGGCAACAACATCAATACTTTCTTTAACGGGAGTGTCCGGGGCAGATGAAGGGGCTTACAGGTGTGTAGTAACAGGTGACTGTAATGTTAGTAATAGTAACCCGGCTAATCTTATTGTAAACCCTACAACTGATTTTACTTCTCAACCAGCCAGTATAACAAGGTGTGAAGGGGAGAGTGCATCTTTTTCCGTAACAACTACTGCATCATCACCGGTTTATCAGTGGAAAAAAGATGGTACAAACCTGGTTGATGATGCAAATATAAATGGAAGTACCACAGCGAATTTAACCATCAATGTTGTTTCTGCTTCTGATGCTGCTTCATACACATGTACAGTTAATGGGGAAACAAGTTCACCGGCAACTTTAACTGTTAACAGGGTAATTAATGTATTAGTTAACCCGGTTGCTCAAAGTTTGTGTGAAAATGATAATTCTATTTTTACAATTAACGCTACCGGGACAGGCCTTGCTTATCAATGGCAAAAAGATTTAGTGAACCTGGCTGATGGCGGTAACATTAGCGGATCAGGGACCAATACGCTTGTGCTATCCAGTGTCACAAATAGTGATGAAGGAAGTTACAGGTGCAATATTACAAACGTTTGCGGAAGCAGCAGCAGTTCTGCTGCAACGCTTGCTATATATGTCAATACCCTTATTACAACACAACCATCAGGGAATACAATTTGTGAAGGAAGTTCTCATTCGTTCACGGTTGTGGCTTCGGGGGACAATTTAACATACACATGGAAAAAAAATGGTGTAACACTGGTGGATGGGGGTAACATTTTCGGTTCAACAACTTCAAGTTTATCTATCAATAATGCTACAGTTTCTGATGCCGGATCATATACATGTACCGTATCGGGTGAGTGCGGAAGTGAGAATAGTAACATAGCGATCTTAACGGTTAATCCAAAAACTGTAGTAACAGTTCAGCCCGTGGATCAAACAGGTTGTGCTGGTGATAATATTAATTTTGCAGTATTGTCATCCGGGGCGGCTTTATCTTACCAGTGGCAAAAAGATGGTGTTAATATGATCGATGCAGGGACTATTTCAGGCACACTTACACAAAATTTAAACATTTCCGGTATAGTACCGTCTGATGATGCTTCCTATGTTTGCGTGGTTACAGGAACGTGTGGTACACAAAACTCAGATCCTGCATCGCTAGCTTCTTATGACAATACACTTATTACTTCGCAGCCTGCAGGGGCTACATTGTGTGAAGGATTATCAAATACTTTTAGTGTGGTTGCGCAAGGTAATAACCTTATTTATCAATGGAAAAAGAATGGGGTGAACATTGTTAACGGAGGTAATATATCCGGTGTTAATTCGGCCAACCTCATAATAAACAATGTTACTGTTTCTGATGAAGCTTCTTATACCTGTTCAGTATCAGGTGAATGTGGAACGGTTAATAGTATGATTGCCCAGTTATATGTTGTTCCAACTACTTCAATAACAACCCAACCGGTTGATGATTGGGGATGTGAAGGTGATAACATAAGTTTTTCAGTTGTGGCTGATGGGGATGCCCTTACTTATCAATGGCAGAAAGATGGTGTAAATATCTCTGATGGAGGTAGTATTTCAGGTTCAACTACTTCAATTTTGAATATTTCAGGAATAGTTGCTGCCGATGATGGTTCATACGTTTGTTTGGTTAACGGTACATGTGGTTCTCAAAATAGTGATCCTGCCATATTAGGATCGTATAATAATACAATTATTACTACGCAGCCTGCAGGGTCAACAATATGCCAGGGGCAAACAGCAACTTTTACTATTATAGCTACGGGTGATAATCTTTCTTATCAATGGAAAAAGAATGGTGTGGACCTGGTTAACGGAGGTTCAGTTTCGGGCGTGAATACCACGAACCTTGTTATTACCAATGCTTTGCCAATTGATAATGGAACATATACATGTGAAGTATCAGGGAATTGTGGAAGTGTAAACAGCGATATAGCTAATTTGGTAGTAAGGCCTGCTACAGGCTTAACAGTTCAACCTGTGGATGTTAGCGCCTGTGAAAATGATAATTTGGCTTTCTCTGTAGTTGCTGCTGGTCATAACCTTACTTACCAGTGGCAAAAAGATGGGGTTAATATTAGTGATAATGCAACCTATAGTGGTACTGCAACCGCTTTGCTGTCGCTTAATAATGTAAGCTCAGGTGATGCCGGTTCATACAGGGTTATAACTTCCGGTACATGCGGGGTTGTGAATAGTAACCCGGCAATTTTAACATCATACGATGACCCGGTTATCCTAACCCAGCCTGTGGGTGATACAGTTTGTGAAGGTAGCCCCGTTGTACTGTCCCTTTCTGCTACAGGGGACATTGTTTCTTACCAATGGAAAAGAAATGGAATAAATTTAACGGATGGCGGTGGAATATCTGGAGCAAATACATCAACTTTAAGTATAGGGAGTGCATCAGTGGTAAATGCAGGAATATATACATGTAAAATAACAGGATATTGCACCAATGTGAACAGCGATGCAGTCACCCTGGTAATTAAAGAGGTGGTTGTAATAACAAAACAACCTGTTGATTTTGATGGATGTGAAGGAGAATCTGTAAATTTGGTAGTTAATGCAACCGGAAGTAACTTAATTTATCAATGGCAGGAGTCAACTGTTAATTTAGCCAATGGTGGAAATATATCAGGTGCAACAACAAATAGTTTAATAATTGATAACATTACTTTAGCAGATGCAGGGTCGTATCGCTGTGTTGTATCAGGTTACTGTAATGCTGAAAATAGTGATCCTTCTGAAGTTATAGTTTTCAATAATACGCAAATTAACGCACAACCGGTTGGAGACACGGTATGTACAGGTCAAATGATTAATTTATCTCTCAATGCTTCAGGTGATAATTTAGTGTACAGTTGGAAGAGAAATGGCTTAACGTTAAGCGATACCGGGCAATATTCAGGGGTAAACACAAATATTCTCTCAATATTGCAGGCAACTACTGACTATGTTGGATTATACAGTTGTAATGTAACAGGTGTTTGTGGAAGTGAAAATAGCTTCCCGGTTCAGGTCGCTGTGAATACTGAAACAATAATAACCAGTCATCCATCTAATATCACTGTTTGTGAGGGAGGGCTTGCCATTTTTGAAATAACTGCTATAGGGGATAGTTTAAAATATCAATGGCAAAAGAATGGTATAAATATTTCTGATGGAGGCAATATTTTTGGGACCAACACCTCAAAATTAACAGTAAACAATCTTACAATAACAAATAATGGGAGCTATAGGTGTATAGTTACCGGGGAATGTGGTATAGCAAATTCAGATGCAGCAAGCTTGGTAGTAAATGAATTGCCTGATGCAGCCGGAATAATTAGTGGTCTAACTGCTGTTTGTCAGGGAACAAAGAATGTTTTGTATGAAGTACCAACTATAAATAATACTGACTCATATATTTGGAATTTACCTGCTGGGATGAATATTGTTTCAGGAGTGGGAAGCAGGGCAATTGAGGTTAATTTTGAGTTGAATGAAACAGGGGGCAATGTAACTGTACAAGGAGAAAATTCTTGTGGATTGGGCACTGTATCGCCGGTTTTAAGTGTATCGGCAAATGCAATACCTAATGCTATTGCCGGTTCGGATCAGAACCTTTGTTCATCAACCACAACATTAGAAGGAAATGATCCCGGTGTTGCAAATGGATTGTGGACGGTAGTAAGTGGTCCGGCCGTTATTGCTAGCAACATTACATACAATTCGATTGTTTCAAACTTACGAGAAGGTGAAAATACATTTGTTTGGACAGTTACCCAATCGGGATGTGGCAATTCTGATACCGTAGTGATCAATAATAACACAGTAAATGCAACGGCCGGTGTAGATGTTACGTTGTGTTCAAATACGATAACCCTCGAGGGAAATGCTGTACCGGCAGGGGCGACCGGGAATTGGAGTATACCGGTAGGTGCGGCCACGTTCACAAATTCTTCCGATCCACAAACCCAGGCTTCTGGTTTTGCCACCGGGATAAACCTTTTAAGTTGGAACCTATCCAAAGCCGGGTGCACTTCTTCAGATACCATTCAAATTGATAATCAAACATCAACAACGGCCTATGCAGGAATTGATCAGTTATTGTGCCGTGACACATCCTTGTTGCAAGGTAATAACCCTGCCGTAGGAAATGGTGTGTGGACTGTAGTAACCGGGAGTGCTATTTTCGATAATGATTCAAAAAACAATTCAATTATTAGAAATATAGGTAAAGGAAGTAATATTTTACGATGGACTATTTCCAATGGTATTTGTCAATCTATTGATGAGGTTACCATAACCAATAATAAACTTAGTGTGGAAGCAGGAGAAGACCAGGTGTTGTGTGATAGGACAACGGATATGGCTGCAACTGCTCCTGTAAATGGTATTGGTGTTTGGTCGGTTGTTTCAGGCTCTGCTGTTTTTGTGAATATAAACCAGGCCGATTCGAAGGTGACTGGTCTTTCAAAAGGTGAAAATACGTTGCAATGGGTTGTAAATAATAACGGATGTTTAAGCTCTGATACGGTTAAAATAATCAATGATTCTCCAACAACGGCAGATGCCGGTGATGATCAAACTATAAATTCAAATACAACCACTTTGCAGGCAAACAAACCTGATGTTGGCACAGGACAGTGGATAGTAGTGAATGGTGCCGGGACGTTTACAAATGTTAATCAATTTAATACAACGGTTAATAATCTTGGATTAGGTGAAAATACACTTAGATGGATCACTTCAAATAATTCTTGTACTTCTTCCGATGACGTAATTATTAATTTTTTAATTACTGAAATTACTGATGCCGGTGAAGATCAGGTACTGTGTTCTTCCACAACAATACTTGATGGTAATGAACCTGTATTTGGCTTTGGTGAGTGGTCGGTTGTGCCGGGATCAGCAAATTTTACTGATAACACAGACCCAAAAACCACAGTTACCAATCTTTCGCAAGGTGAAAATATTTTAAGATGGACAGTCTGGCAAAATGGATACACTTCGGATGATGTTATTATAACGAATAATACACCAAGTACTGCAAATGCTGGTTCTGACAGGATAATTTGCGTTGATACACTTGTACTGGCTGCCAATGATCCGATTATAGGTATTGGTACATGGAAAGTGGTTGGGGGATCAGCGAGCTTTACAGATAGTAATTCATATAATTCAGTGGCTTATCAGCTTATTCAGGGTGAAAATAAATTTGAGTGGTCTATTATGCACGAAGGTTGCAAAACAAAGGATGTGGTCACCGTAATCAATGATCGACCTACTACTTCAAACGCCGGACAGGACCAATCTGTTTGTGTAGATAGTGTTATTCTAACCCCTAATACACCTACCATAGGAACAGGAGAATGGAGCGTGTTAAGTGGTTCTGCTATTTTTAATGGAAACACTGCCACTTCCCTTGCAAGCGGTGATAATATTTTACGGTGGTCAATTATAAATAATAGTTGCACATCTACCGATGATATAACCGTAACCAATGATGAACCAACGGTGGCCAACGCGGGTGCTGATAAAACAATATGTATTGATTCTTTATTGTTAGCTGCTAATTCCCCAATAGTTGGAACCGGAACCTGGACTGTTCAAAGTGGGTCAGGAAGTTTTAGCAACAGTGGTACATACAATGCAATATTAACAAATATAAGCCAGGGCATTAATGCATATAGATGGACTATAGTTAACAATGGATGTACTTCGTTTGATGAAGTTGTAGTAAAATACATGTTTGAGGAGGCCTTAGCAGGTTCTGATCAGGATTTGTGCGGAACATCTATTGTGTTGGATGCAAATAACCCGTCAATTGGAACAGGTATATGGTCAGTGGTTGGAGGGTCTGGTTCTGCTGTATTTGAAAATCCCAGCCAACCCGATACAAGGGTAAATGGACTGGATAAAGGAGAAAACCGTTTGCAATGGACTATTGAAAGTGATATTTGCAAATCTGTATCGGAGGTAGTTATCACCAATAACATGCCAAGTACTGCATACGCCGGCCCTGATCAAAACATCTGTTCAAATATAACTACTTTACAAGCAAACAAACCTGAAACAGGAACAGGCGAGTGGTCAATACTTGGAGGTTCGGGTACGTTGGCCAGTAATAGTTTGGAAAATTCAAATGTTTCAAATTTAAGTTTTGGCCCAAATACGTTGCGGTGGACAATAACGAATAAAGGCTGTACTTCGGTTGATGAAGTAGTAATTAATAATAATTCTGTAACTCCAAGTAATGCCGGCTTTGATCAAACGTTGTGTGTTGATTCCACAATCATGTATGGTAACCCACCTGATTATGGTACCGGAGAATGGCAGGTGATTAAGGGGGCAGCAATTTTTAATGATCAAAATGCGTATAATTCAATAGTTAAGAATATCGGACAAGGAACAAATCAATTAAGGTGGTTCATATCAAACAATCAATGTTCATCGTCAAGTGATGTATTTATTACAAATAACAAACCAACCCTGGCCATTGCTGGTTCTGACCAGGAAATTTGTAGTACCGATGGTTTGTTACATGCTAATGCACCTGCTATTGGAACCGGAACATGGACATTAATAAGCGGTGCAGGTGTTATATCAGATAAAAATGCATCCAGTACAAGTATTGAAGGGCTAAACCCTGGCCCGAATGTGTTTAGATGGACTATAAAAAATTTCGATTGCACTACGTACGATGAGATAACACTTCAAAATAATGTTCCTTTTGAGGCCAATGCAGGAGCTGACATGATTGTGTGTGGACCGCAAACAAATTTGTACGCCAATGAACCCGGAACAGCGAAAGGAAAGTGGTCGGTTTTAAGTGGTAGTGCAGCTTTTACAGATTCTGCATCGTTTGAATCTATTGTTAGTGATCTTGGTTTTGGAAAGAATACACTACAATGGACAATTATATTTGAAAAATGTACATCTTCTGACATTGTTGTTGTTACAAATAATAAAACGGAAGTAAATGCTGGAATTGACCAGCAGGTTAATACTTCGTATACTACCCTTACAGCCAGCAATCCTGCTGCAGGAAGTGGTTCCTGGACCGTGGTTGGTGGCGATGGGGTATTTGAAAAAGAATTAAACTCGATAACAAAAGTAACAAACTTAAGCCCTGGGTTTAATACTTTTAAATGGACTGTGGATGTCCTGGGATGTGAATCTTTCGATGAAGTCATGGTAACGTATAATGTACCCCCTGTTTCAATTTTCGTGGCTGACAAGTATGAAGGTTGTCCGCCGTTGGACGTTTATT
>JBNLCS010000279.1:0-10203 GCA_050303935.1 Bacteroidales bacterium | reverse complement strand
TTATCAAAAGGCCTGCTGAAAATAGTACAAATATTGTTGGAATTAATTTTTACTATTAATCACTACTGTCCGGTTAAAGTTTACTAAAAACTTCGGGAAGTATCAAAATATAAGGGTTATAAGTTCTTTGAAATATTTTTCGATTTGAAATCAAAATTTATGGTTTTTAGGGCAATTTTGCCTGATGAATACAGGCAGAACAATACTTTCCCAGCTTTTGGATTTTATTTCCAAATATGAATTTGATAAATGTATAGCCAAATATAATGGCAACTATAGAGTAAGAACTTTTACATGTTGGGAACAATTCATTGTTATGGCTTTTGCCCAGTTAACCGGTAGAGAAAACCTTCGGGATATTGAGTCCTGTCTTGAAGCGGTATCAACAAAACTGTATCATAGCGGGGTAAAGAGCAACGTTAAAAGGTCTACCCTTTCTGAGGCAAATGAGAATCGGGATTGGCGGATATACGCTGAATTTGCACAACTTTTAATACAAGAGGCCAGGAAGCTTTACAAAGATGACAATGATTTTAACGTTGAAATTGATGAAATTGCATATGCATTGGACAGCAGTACCATTGATCTATGTTATCTGTTTTCCCATGGGCAAAGTTCAGGAAAAGAAAAGGTGCTGTTAAAATGCATACACAAATCGATTTAAGGGGTTCAATCCCAACATTTATTGAAATCACTGATGGCAAAGTACATGATGTGAATATCTTGGATTTGTTAATATTGGAACCTGGTGCTTTTTACATCATGGACAGGGCATACTTGGACTTTGAAAGGTTATACCACATGCACCAATGTTTGACATATTTTGTTGTGCGTGAAAAACGAAACTTCGACTATCAGCGATTGTATTCAAATAAAGTAGATAAAGACAAAGGGTTTAAATGCGATCAAATAATAAAGCTGACCGGTTTTTATACTTCAAAAAAGTATCCGGAAAAATTGCGTAGGATAAAGTATTATGACCAAGCAAGGGACAAAACGCTTGTATTTATTACAAACAATTTTATTTATAGTGCAGAAATTATTGCCCAATTATATAAAGAACGATGGAAAATCGAATTATTTTTCAAATGGATTAAACAGCATTTAAGGATCAAAAAATTTTATGGCACTTCTTTAAATGCAGTATTTACACAAATATGGATTGCTGTATGCATTTATTTGCTTGTGGCAATTATTAAAAAGCGGTTGAATTTGAAACAGGAACTTTACATAATATTACAGATTTTGAGCATTAGTATTTTTGAGAAAGTTACTATAAATCAATTGTTTGGAAACGAAAATTACAATACCAAAACTACCGATGGTTATAACCAATTGAATTTGTTCGACTTATAACCGGACAGTAGTGATAGATTTTAACTATTTAGACTTTTTTATTTTTCTTATCTAATTTTGACAAATTAAATACTATCATTTTAAAGATACACCCCCTCATATCTCAAATACCTATACAACGTCGACTTACTCCTAATCCCCGTCATCTCCACAATCTCATTAATGGTATGTTTTTTACTTTTGTACAATGTAGCAGCTACAGTTGCCTTTTTCTTATCATACACCCAGGCTTTCCTACCTCCATTTCTACCCCTGGCCCTGGCAGCTTTTAATCCATGCATTGTTCTTTCCCGCCAAACTTCCACCTCCATTGCTTTTAATATCGCCATGATCTGGAACACTGCCTCGCCCATTGGTGTTGATGTATCGAATATCCCTTCTTTTAAACTTTTAAATTGTATTCCCTTTTCCTTGAATTCATTCAGCATCCAAATCAATTCCTCGGCAGTTCTTCCCAACCTGTCCAGGCTATCCACAACCAAGACATCACCCTTACGTATTTTTGATACTAATTTTTCCAATTCAGGTTTATCTTTTCTTCTTCCTGAAATTTTTTCCTAAAATATTTCTTCACACCCTGCATTTTGCAATGCATCAATTTGCCTTTCCAATGGCTGCTCCTTTGTCGATACCCTCGCGTAACCAACGATATTAAATTCTTTTTTATATTAAAATTTAAAACTAAAAGTATCAGGAATTTACCAAAAATCCTGTTTTTAAAAATACAGTATCTTTATGTCATCAAGCCGTACGGGCTCTTACTTTTTCATTAATAAAAAAGTAAGCAAAAAATCAAAAAAATCTGAGCCTTGCCTACAAGCCATGTCCGACCCGATATCATCCGACCTGTCTGCCGACATAGGCAGGTTTTTGGCCAACGCACTTTGCCTCCGTTTTCAAATCATATTTTATATGTAACCTAAAAGTTTTCACTTTCTAATTTGCATTCATTTTTGTTCGATTGATAGTAATAATGCAAATTTCCGAAAACTTGAAATATAAAACTTCAAATCGAAAATGTGAGTTATCCACAAGTTATCAACCGAAAAATGGGTGTGTGTATATATTAATATACAATGTATAGACCTTACAGATCACGTTTTTAGGAACACGCCTTCATTGTGAGGCCCTGGCCGAAGCAATCTGCTTTATTTCGGCAGATTGCTTCATTTCGTTCGCAATGACGGCGTTATTATATAGTTCGATAATACCCTGCTTACGGGACATGTAATCCATGGTTTTAAAAACGAATTTCGATTTACCTGTTTCGTTATTTACTAATTCCTAAATTATAAATTCGATCCAGCTATCATAATTGAACAAAATGACAAGTTGAACATTTTTTTAACTGCATGACGGTATGTTATGATCCTTGTATCGATACAACAGATGCCCTTGTTGTTACACGGGTTGATAAATATTTTAATGCTTCTGTTATACTATGGGTGTAAACCGGTTTAATCAATAAGGCTACCCAACCATAATCATTGTTATAAAAAAAACAATTAATCGTAGAATAACCGTTTATAAACGGATAACTATCGGAAGCTAACGTTTCTGTTATTGACTGTTACTATTTTATTAGAATTTTCAGGTTAAATTTTCAAAGGAATGTTGTATTTTGTGAGTACTGTTATAAACGAGTTACCGGCATACATCCATGCACTGAACTTCACAACAAAGACATGAACAAAACATGGATGTTCAATGTTAATAGAAATTATTTAATTGAATAACAATACTTTAAAAGAATTTTATACGTATGGAAAAGCTAAAAATCAGACAAATTATTTTCTTATTCAGCACATTGGCGGGAATAGGATGTTATGCCCAAAACCCGATTGTTCAAACCATGTTTACTGCTGATCCGGCCCCTCTTGTATACAATGACACTGTATTTTTATATGTTGGGCATGATGAGGATGACGCCCCGTCCAATTCATTCCTGATGCGTGAATACTCTCTTTTTACCACAACCGATATGGTAAACTGGACAGCCCATCCAACCCCTTTAAAAACAAGTGACTTTAAATGGTCGGCAAGTGATGCCAGTGCCGCACAATGCATTGAACGGAATGGCAAGTTTTACTATTATATATCTACATTAAACAAAGAATCACCCGGGGTTAGTGTTGGGGTAGCCGTATCAGAAAGCCCATATGGCCCGTTTAAAGATGCCCTGAACAAAGCTTTAGTAACAAATAACATGACCACTTTTGCTAAACATTCATGGGACGACCTTGATCCTTCTGTTATGATTGATGACAACGGTCAGGCTAATTTATTTTGGGGTAATAATGCATGTTACTGGGCAAAATTAAATAACGATATGATTTCTTTAGATGGTTCAATTACCGCTTTAGATATCTTCGATGAATCTGCTTTTGGCCCTGACTTCGAAGAGGCCCCCTGGGTTTACAAACGTAATGGTACGTATTATATGATTTATGCTTCAAATGTGGTAGAAGCCATTCATTACACTACAAGCAAAAGTGCTGAAGGCCCATGGGCACATGGTGGGTTAATTATGCCCCACTCAGGAAGAAGCGGATCAAACCATCCGGCTATAATTGATTACAAGGGTAATTCATACTTTTTCTATCACAATGCTGTATTACCTGGCGGAGGAAGTTTCAACCGCTCTGTTTGTGTAGAACAGTTTGAATATAATTCTGACGGTTCAATTCCTGCTATAAAAAAGACAGAAGGAATTAAAGAAAGTGTTGGTAAACTTAACCCTTTTAAAAGAACTGAAGCGGAAACCATAGCATGGGCTGAAGGATTGAAACTTGTAGAATGTAAAAAAGCAGGGGTCTACGTTGGTTCTATACACAATGCGGATTATTTGAAAGTACGCGATGTAGATTTTGGAAACCAAACGGTATCAAAATTTGAAGCAAATGTTTCAAGCCGGTACTTTGGAGGCCAGATAGAAATCCGCCTGGATAGTATTTCCGGAAAATTAATTGGAACCGCGAATGTTCCGTACATAGGAGACTGGAATGATTGGAAAACCATCTCCACAGATGTGAATGATGATGTTAATGGTATTCATGATCTTTATTTAGTTTTTAAGGGACGTGATCCACACGAATTATTTCGTTTTGATTTTTGGAAATTCTACAGGTAATTTAATTTGTAGATAGTCTAACTACAAGAAAGAATAAAATTATAATAATACTATTGAATTTCAATAAATTTCTATATTATGAATTACATTAAATTTTGTCAGAAAAAGACATTTCATTTATTACTGTTTACAATGATTTTATCATTGTTTTCAACAAGTATTTATGCACAGGGAGAAGTTCCTTTAAGAAGGCCTATTTCGCCTTCAAGCCCCATGTGGCTTATTCATATAGATACATGGAACTATGCCGACCCGCAAAAGATTATTGATTTGATTCCTGATGACATTAAACCATATGTTGTTATGAACATCTCATTATCCATTAGTCATGACGAGGGAACCACCAGTTTTCAGGTTGCAGAATATGGATACGAAATAGCAAAATCGTGGGTTCGTGCCTGTGCTCAAAATCAAATGTGGGCCATTGTACAGCATTCCAGTGGTGGCTATGCCCAATTTTCTGATTTTGATCTGTCCGTTTATGAAGAATTTTACAGAGAATATCCCAACTTTATTGGTTTCAGCTATGCAGAACAGTTTTGGGGATATAATGAACCCAACGAACCGCTTTCTGCTGATTGGTCAGACCGTATGTCTCACTTTGCCAATTTATTGGAGCTTAATAACAAATATGGAGGGTATTTGGTAGTGAGCATGTGCTGGAACCAATGGGGCCCATCAATTAACCCAATTGGACAAATGAAGAGAAGCCCTGATTTTGCAGAAGCCTGTAGAAAATATACTAAAAATTATATTCTTTGTGAGAAATATACGCAACAAGCCTATCAGTCAGATATGGAAAGTATTTGTCTGGGAGCCTATTTATCAGGATACAGCGGAAACTATGGCATACGTTATGACGATACCGGCTGGACAAACCCTAGCGGGGAGCACGAAGACTTCACCATGGCCACCGGTGGTGCTGTTCACCTGGAACACATCATGTTAACCGGACAAACCGTTGTGGACGGTCCTGAATTAATCTGGACTATGTGTTTTCGTGAAACCGGACGGATACCCACAACAGATGGTTATACCATGAGAAACTGGACGACTTTTCCACAGTTCGATAATGTCAGCATTGATAATTTCCGTAAAATTCTCGATGGTACTGTCAGAATACCAAGTCGTGAAGAAGTGATTGACCGTACAAAAGTATTTATTATAAATGATGTGAATGCAGGCTCCGCTGATGACATTTACAGCACTCCAACTACTTTATTTGAAGGATTGTACAGAATGGATGGTGATGGAAATTTGAGGGATAACAAAACATTCTTCAAAAAAACTGGACGATACCCAACCATTCCTATCTTTTTTGATCTGGACGATACATTAGCCAACTCATTTGAACTTCAAATCAAAAAATCAGAGTATTCTACAAAATGGCCAACAATAAGTGCCAAAGTGAATGAAATGAATACGCTTTTTCCTGATGAATATTCCGGAGATATATATGCCGGTCGTCTGGAGAACAGATGGGTTGTTTATAATCCATATAAAGTTGTAAAAACGGCCAAAGGTACCATTCCTTTTAAATATAATACTTCTGATTCGATTGAATTATCCTTTTCTCAGTATACAGCGGGAGTATTAAAAGAACATGCCGATAGTATTCATATTTATCTGTCAAATTTTGATAATGAAGTGGATTTGGGATTAAAAACGGATATTATCAAAATATATGGCAGTACATCTGAGCCTTCATATAACTGGACAGACCGGGGAGATCATCAGGCGAGTGAGGTAACAAAAAGCTGGGCTGGTGGTGTATTTACATTAACCATAGAGCATAATGGCCCACTTGACCTTAATATTGCCTGTTCAGGAGATGCTATTGACAGATTAACCGATTATACCGAAGCTGTGATTATAGAACCTGAAAAACCGACCATTTATACCGGTCCCCGTCAATACGAAGCAGAATGTTTTGATTACAAAAATATTACCAATGTCATTACACAAGGAAAAGGGGGCGGGATTCGTTTTTATCAGGGACAAGGCTATCTTCATTTTGGAGGTGGTTCTGCTGCCAGCGCAAGAGATACAGTTTATGCCTTACGTACCGGATCCTACATTTTGGAAACGAGATATTCAGCTTCTTCAAGTGATGTGAACAATATTGACTTATATGTTAACGGAGTAAAGGTAACTACGCCTTCATTTAAGAAAACTGAATCTGATAGTGACTGGAAGATTAATGAACAGATCATTCAGTTAAATAAAGGTAAAAACACGATTGTTTTCAGTGCAAATGGCCCAGGTTCCAATAAAATGTATATTGATAACATTGTGATTTCCCAGGGAAGTATTACAAATATTTATAATTTTAACAACGACGACACCTCATCTGTTGCAACAACACCACCTGCACAATTAATAACTACTGAAAGTGGCAGTGCAGGAGTTGTGTCCTATGAAGATGGAAATGGAATTACAGGCAATTCACTGAAAACATATAGTGTTGGTGCCAAAAATAATACCGGTGTTGCAAACCTGGATATGTTTCATAAAACAGGAAGAAATTATTCTGTAAGCTGGAAAGAATATTACAATACCACCGGTGGTGAAAAAGGTATTCTTATGAGAGGAACAGATGTTACGGGAAACAATTCCTATGCCGAAGGATTGCTATCGGGATATTTGTTCACTGTAACCAACAATGCAGATAGCACAATAACCCTTAAATCCTATATTTCAGATACCAGTGGCTTAAGCAGTAAAACCAGCTTTACCAGTAGTTTCAAAGTGAGTGCAGGAATGGCTGCCTGGTACAGAGCAATTGCTTTGGATAATGACCTGTGGATTGAATGTTCAGCAGACGGGAAAAACTGGGAAGGTGCTTCCTCAACCCAATTTACTGACAGTTCCTGGTATAAAGGTTCTTCACAAATTGTTTGGGGATTTGGAACCTCTAACTTTGAATGGGTAATGGACGATATTACATTTATGTCCGGAAATATTTCTGTTTCAAGATTGTATCATGACGGTTTGGATTATATTCAAGGTTCAGGTCCGTCTGCATATAAAGCGGTAACCATATTGGGAAGTTCCCTCATTGACGATTTAACAATAAAAGCATCAGATGGATTTGAAATATCAACCGGTCCAAAATCTACATACGATACCATTCTTACACTTTCTCCAACCAATGAAAATATGGTGGAAGAACAAGAAATCTACGTTCGTTTATGCAAAGATTTACCGATCAATTCCTATGAAGGAACTCTTTCTTTCATATCATACGGAACGGCTTCAAATGAATTAAGATTATCAGGACAGGTAAAACCTCAACCAAGCACCATCAAGTATAATTTCAGTAATGATGCAGCAACAACCTCAGCCAGTACACCACCCGCATTAAATACTATGATTGGTACGGGAAATGCAGCAACTGCGGGGGTTGTTTCTTATACGGATGCCAATAATGTGACCAGTAATATGATCACACCATATAGTGGAGGTCAGCGCAATTCAACCGGCGCCATCGATCTGAATTTGTTTCCAAATAATGGTACTGATTATTCGGTAACCTGGAAACAATGTGTTGGATCTGCAAGCAGTGGCTATAAAGTAGGTGTTTTATTAAGAGGTGACACCCTGAAATATGGTGATGCGTCTTCCGGATACGTGGAAGGTATGCGGCATGGATACCTGTTTATTGCCTACACCACTGGTTCATCCTCTGAGTTCAGGATTTATCGCTCAGACGATAGTTTTAACAGCCTAAATGTAATGGTAAATACAGGTGCAGGTCTCGATCCTGCGGCAGGCCAACCGATATGGTACAGGGCTTCAGTTTCAGGAAGTTCAAATGTATCTTTAAAACTTGAATATTCAACAGACAGTTTAAACTGGTCTACCGGAGCATCAACCAATGACAATGCTGGAACATTCCAGGCCGGAGCAACTCAATTAGTTTGGGGATTGGGTGTTGGCGATGTTAACTTTTACATGGACGATATCACATATTATGGGTTATCGGAATCATCAGGTACATTACCAAAAGTATTTGCATCAAATGTGGATACCATTAAAAATTATACATACATGCAAGGTTTCGGTCCTACACCGGCACAATCGTTTAAAGTTTGGGGCGGACCACTGACCTCGGATGTGGACATATTGGCTCCACATGGGTATGAAATATCATTGGACACAACAAAGGGTTTTGTTTCCAGCATTACCATCCCTGTTTCAACCGATACGTTAACGGAAACAACCTTATATGCACGAATGGCTGGTGGTTTATTTGCCAATACTTACCAGGGAAATGTAATTGTCATGTCGAATGGTGTACTTAACCAATTAATAAACTTAATTGGTACAGTTGAAGCCGGTCCCGAAATAATTGTTTCCCAGGAAGAACTAAGTTATGAATATGTTGAGGGATCAGGGCCTTCCGGAATGTTTTCTTTCAGAGTTGAAGGGGCATATTTACAAGAGGACGTAATGATTGACGTTTCCGGTGATTTTGAAATTTCATTATCGTCCGGTTCTGGTTACACCAATAGCCTTAACCTCACTCCGGTGAATGAAACTATAAGCTCAACAAGGGTTTACACCCGAATGAAGTCAGGACTTTCTGTAGGTGATTATGAAGGTGCCATTACACTTTCAAGCACCGGTGCCATTGATCAGATCATTTCACTTTCAGGAACCGTTGAAAGTTCCACAGATATCAGAAACATTGTTCATGATGATGCCACCGTTCTGTTCACAGAATACTTCACGTTGACGGGTGTAAAAATCATTCGTGATGAAGAATTAAAGGGTATATTTATTGAACGAAAACATATGTCTGACGGAAGTACGATAACTTCTAAAATTCTGTTTAAGGGGAAATAACCTGTTAAACCGTCATAAACAGTAAAAAAAGGATGAAAAATAAATTATTCATTCACCGTTTTTTACTGTTTATTTTAAATATTATTCCTTCTCCGGCAAAAGTTTTTGCGGGAGAAGGAATTTTTATATTACAACGACATAATTGTGGCCAACATTTCAGGAATATACTGCGAAACAACCTATTTCCAAAAGGCTTTGAACAAAACACCATTCCAACATTGAACAATGGTTTGATTGAATCGGTCAGCTTAAGGAGCAGGTTTGCCTTTTATTATGATTTCGAAAGGCCGGAAGAGAATGGGCTGACTCATTTTGTACATACACCCAATGTAACCATCAGAATTACAAGCCTATTTGAAATTTTTAAAAGAAAATATATAAAAAGATTTTGAATTATTCATATGCAAATGGAAAACAGGAATTGCAAAAAAAAATATAAATAATAACAATTAAACAATCAGAATTTATATGTTTATGGTTCATTTTCATTGCTTAACTATTTATAAAATGAAACAAAAATTTAACTTAATAATTACACTGTTTATTTTTCTTTTGGTTAGAAACTCATTTGCTGATTATCCCTTAGTTACACACAGGTATTTGGCTGACCCCGGTTCACTGGTCTATAATGGTCGTGTGTATTTATATTGTTCGAATGACAATGAAAATGCCGAAAATGGCGATGGAGGTTATTTAATGCAATCCATCGTGTGTGTGTCAAGTAGTGATTTAAAAAACTGGACCGATCATGGAATTGTATTTCAGGTACCCAGAGATTGCTCATGGGCAGGAAGAAGCTGGGCTCCTTCGGTTGTTGCCCGTAACGGTAAATTCTACTTGTATTTTGGAGATGGCGGATCAAGTATTGG
>JBNLCS010000278.1:0-1346 GCA_050303935.1 Bacteroidales bacterium | reverse complement strand
ATTTATTTGCAAACATTCAAGAATAAGAGGGGGTTGATACGATATGTTTTGTATCCTTCCAGAAAAGTCATAAATCTTTATTTTGGATTTATAATTGCCTGGAAAATTGGTCTCAATATTTATACAGTCGGTTGCAGGGTTAGGATATATTTTTTTGACCAGGAAATTACCGGAAGAACTCAAATTTTCAACGTAATCGGGAATACCTTTTTCAATTTTACGAATAAAGCCCCTGTCGTTTTCAACAATTAAAATATTATCATTTACATCAACAGAAACATGGCGCACCTCACTTATTTTATATCCAGGGCTTTTAAAGTAATCACCATCCCCTGAATGGATATTGTCCCCTTCCAAGCCATTTACAAACAAATGGATAGCATTGTCAAGATCAACATACCAAACCTGGCTGCCTTCGTGCGTTCCCAATAGAAAACTTCCGTCTTTTAAATACCAGATGGCCCTAACCCCGTACAAGCCTGTTTCTGTAGCCTTATATCCGTCACCTCCTCCAAATCCGGTGCCATTGCCTGCAATAATTTCTTTTTCAGCAGTTGATAAGTCAATGCTATACACCAAGTGTGCACCTCTGTCAGTTACACCTAATTTTCCATTTGGTGAACCTGCAATATTACCTAGCTGAAAAAAACCATCAGCAAAGATTTTAACGCCAGTTTCAACAGTCCACATTTTTAACTCCGTTCCGCTGCTATAAAAAATGGAGTCTTCATTTGGCGATACCCACAATCCCCTTCCCAGGCTTATTCCAGAGGAATCCGTGAATACTGTTCTTATATTTCCCTCAGTATTAACTTTTTTTACCTTGTTATTGTTTAAATCAAGAATATAGAAGGAGCCATCACCCATCACCCATAAACCATTTGGTGCGTTTAAACCGGCTTTAGTAGCTAAGGTATCGCTGCCATCATCCGGGGCATTGATGCCGGCAACTGTTACTATTTCCCCTTCGGTATTTATCATTCTTATTGCATGGGCATCTTTATCGGTTACATAAATGTTACCGGCATTATCGGAAAGCGCGGTGTGTGGCCTTGAAAGTTCAACTGTTTCCGCCTGTTTGCCTTCAAAACTTTCCAGCCAGTTATTTGCCCCTTTGGTATCATTATATCCAGTTCCGGCTATTGTGTGAATTAAATTATATGAATTTATTAAACTATCGTATTGGGCGGTTAAAACAAATGTTCCTGATAAAAAAATGATCAAAAAATAAACAGGTAATTTATTCATTTTGAAAAAATTAATTAGAACTATTCCAAATATTAACTTTAAAAATAAAAATTATACAAAAATATTCATTTTTTTTCAACAGTAATTTTTAAATATTT
>JBNLCS010000277.1:0-4185 GCA_050303935.1 Bacteroidales bacterium | reverse complement strand
GGTGTTCATTATTATGCTGCATTCATATATACGTAATTACGTTTATATCTATTATACCGATAAGTACCCTTTCCCATCAAATAACGAACCCCGGTTAAAAAGAATGTTTTAAAAAATCATTGCCAACCCATTTCTACATGGTCCATTTTTGCCGATACTACTTTTTTCACTTCCCCTAATTTAAAAATATTTTATGCTACCTGTTTATAAATTTAGTTTTTATTTTTAAACCAATAGGGCATCTTATAAACGAATGAATTTTACTTAATTGCGAGGTTGTTAGCTGCTAAAAATCTTTTTGGAGGCCAAACACCTTTGGAATTGCTTGTAAAAAGTCTTTGGGGAGCCAAACACAATTTGGATTGCTCATAAAAAGTCTTTGGGAGGCCAAACACAATTTGGATTGCTCGTAAAAAGTCTTTGGGAAGCCAAACACAATTTGGATTGCTCGTAAAAAGTCTTTGGGAGGCCAAACACAATTTGGATTGCTTATAAAAAGTCTTTGGGGGGCCAAACACAATTTGGATTGCTCGTAAAAAGTCTTTGGGGAGCCAAACACAATTTGGATTGCTCATAAAAAGTCTTTGAGGGGCCAAACACAATTGGGATTGCTTGTAAAAAACTTTTTTGGGACCAACCCCAATAGATATTAACCTTCAAAAACATGTTGTAAAACGCAACACGTATGCTATGATAAGATGGTTAGCCACAAATGCACGAATGAAGCTTTGTTAAAAACAATATATTTTGGTGAAAATATAATTAGTTTTTATTTCCCTTAACTTAACTGACTTCTTTTTCCAAATAAAAAAGGCACAGATCACTTAAAAAGCAACCTGCGCCCACTTTACAAAAAACTAAACCTACCTCTAATTTTTTATTAATTTTAATGTTTGCGTATATTCTCCATTTGTAATTCGTACGTAATATACCCCTTTTGTGAGCAATTGTTTGTTCGGCCCATTTATGTTTACAAGGTATTCATGAAGGCCTGGTCCCAATACCGGGCCATCCAGTATAACAACGACTGTTTTTCCGGTAGCATCATAAATTTTAAGGGTTACAGCTTGCGCTTCATCCAGGGCAAATAGAATTTTAGAACTTTCATTTACCGGATTGGGGAACACTGCCACAGGTATCTCCCTGTTTGTATAAATAAAAGCTGACTGATCATTTTCATCCATGGTTGAACTCTTTAGTTGGAAGGTACCGGAGGATCCTTCACATTGTGTGGTCACCACATTGTTATCAGGATTATAAACATACCCGTCTTTGCTTACATCAGTCACTTCAAAACACCAGGTACCACTTGGCTTCCACGCATAGTTTGATCCCAATTCAACAATTCCGTTGCTGTTTGTATTTCCGGTTATTGATCCGCTGGTGGGGCCATAAAATTCTGTAGTAACCGATACCCCTTCTACCGGAATATTATCCTGGTCAACTATTTGTACACGGTCAACAGCCCTGTAGAACCTCCAGTAACGTTGCCTGGTAACAGATTGCGCAGATACATGGAGCTCATCCAAAACGGGGTCAAGTACCTCTATTGTAAGTTGATCTGTGTCAGTAGATCCGTCATTATCTGTCACCTCAAGGTTTACATCATATATACCCGGTGTTGAAAACGTATAAGACGGATTGGCTGCAACAGAGGACAAAGATCCGGAAGTCCATAGGTAACCGGCAATGGTCCCGTCAGGGTCATACGAAGCGGAAGCATTAAACTGAACAGTTAATGGTGCATAGCCCGATAGCGGAGTTGCCGAGGCCACAGCAACAGGGGCCTGGTTCACAGGTTGTGTAAACAATGATTCCACTGCCCCCATATCAGGGGCAGGACCGGTATATTGTGAAGCATCATAATCCACGATCACATTTCCCTGCCATTCAAAATAGCTGGCACCTGCATTCACACAAGGCGAGGTACTTAACAAACCCAGGTTGTTACCAGTGGCATCTACAAAATGCGGATCACTGTCAATATTGCCCTCCTGCCAGTAAACACTACCATCATCAACAGCTATGCCCGCTTCACCACCTTTAACATTGGAGTAGGCAAACATAATGGAAGCTGATGAATAAACCGAAACTTCCAAGGGTATATTGTCCCACAAAATATTATTAACAGCTTCAACATTAGAATAATATACATAGATAGCGCCTCCTTCAGGGTTCGCGCCGGAAGCGACGTTACCATAAATGGTATTTCCAATAAGTTCCGGGTTGGAACCATACACATAGAAGGCGCCACCTCTTGCGTGCGAAGGCACATTGCCTGAAGCATACACGGTATTGTAACTGATCACGTTCTTTTCAAATACAGCATTAGAATTAGAAAGGTAAATCCCTCCCCCACCTGCAGATGCCGGGCTATATCCCCCATATGCACTTGAACTGTTGTAACTAATGGTATTACCGGTGAATACCGGTTGAGAATTATTTATACAATAAAGGGCCCCTCCATTTTTTGCACTATTGTTTGTGATGTTGCACCCCTCCACCACGGGACTTGAGTTATCACAATAAATGGCACCTCCAAAAGCAGACACCAGGTTGTTGCGAAGTACAGAATTACGTACTATCGGATTGGAATTTAACATGTAAATTGCCCCTCCTGCGTTATGTGGGGCAGCTGCCCGGGATTTACCGTTTTCAATAATACAGTGATCTAACTGGCTGCCATTCGATGCATCAACAAAATAAATCCCTTTCCACCCTGCTACAGCAGCCGATGTAAACAATACTGGCCCACTTTCTGTCCCGTTTACCTGCAATGTACCATTTACGGTCAGTTTATACCAATCTATAAAATCTACAGTGACCCCGGCCCCAATAGTAAGCGTAGCACCCGCCGGCACGGTTATATCCCCTTCCACGCGATATGGAGAGCCACTTAACGTCCATGAACCGGAAACATCCCCACCGGTTAATGTAGTCCCGTCCTGTACTTCTATTATAATGGTGTTTGTATTGGTAGCACCGTCATCATCGGTAACAATCAACCTAACACTATATTGGTCAATATCAACAAAGGTATGGGTGGGGTTAAATTCGGTTGAAACAGCACCATCCCCAAAATCCCATTCATATGAAACAATCGTTCCATCCGGATCATAAGAGCCTTCAGCGTTGAAATCAACTGTAAGGGGGGAACTGCCATGGTCGGTAGAGGCCGAAGCAACAGCTACAGGCGACTGGTTGGCGCCACCAGGACCGCCAAATTCCAAAGCCCCCATATCCGGGGCACCCCCTTCATATTCCGAAGCATTGAGATCAACAACTACGTTGCCCTGCCATTCATAATACGCTGTACCTGCATCTATAGCAGGTGAGGGACTTTGCAACGAATAATCACTTCCGGGTGCATCTGTAAACAAGGGGTCATTACTAATATTACCATCCTGCCAGTAAACCGTGCTGTTATCCACCGCAATGCCGGCTTCCCCGCCTTCAACATCCGAATAAGCAATAAGGATAGAACCCGTACCATACGAAAAAATCGAAATTTCTTCAGGTGTGTTGTTCCACAATATATTATTTACCGATACAACAGCAGACGAATAAACATAAAACGCCCCCCCTTCAGGACCGGCACCTGACACATCGTTTCCGTAAATTGTATTCCCGGTTATAGTAGGATTGGAATAATAAATGAAGATTGCGCCACCACGTGAATGCGTGCCCACATTTCCGTATGCTTGCACCGTGTTATTGCTAATAATATTGTCTTTTATCAGGGCATCGCAATGATAGAGATAAATCCCCCCGCCCGATGCCGTAGTTGGAGAAAATCCGCTAGAGGCACTCGCACTGTTATTGATTATGGTGTTACCAACAATTTGTGGTTGAGCATAATTTGTACAATAAATAGCCCCCCCTGATTTTGAATAATTATCTGTTATGGTACATCCTTCTATAACCGGATTGCCACCATCACAATATATTGCACCCCCACCACTACTTGAATTGTTATTGCGCAGGGTACAATATTTAATAACAGGGTTGCTGTTCAAAATATAAAAAGCTGCACCCACATTGTTGGGGGCCGCCCCCCTGGATTGCCCATTTTCAACAACACAATATTCAAAACGGCTGTCAACTGTTGCATCCATAATATCTATCCCCGGCCATGCAGGTTCACCGGGGCCCGGAGGGGTTGCTGTAAATACAATCTGCCCTGAT
>JBNLCS010000276.1:0-3633 GCA_050303935.1 Bacteroidales bacterium | reverse complement strand
ACGGGTGGTGTTGCATCATCCCGGCCGTTGTATCGGCAAAAATGGCAAGATATTCCGTATTCAGGTAATTTGCCCTGAACATATTTACCAGTCCATTATATTTTGGGTTTAACGTACCACTTTTTGTAATTAACTCATTTTTATACGATGTATGTACCCCGGTTAAAAAATCTATATTCCCTTTCACAAATTCTAAAAACTCCGACTGTTTATCTTTAACAAAAGAAATGGCCACAGCATCGAGATACGGTAAAGGGATGCCATCTTCATCTTCTTCAAAGTAATTTTCATTTTTCAGAAAAATTAATTTCTCCCCGTCTTTCCAGTATTTGAAATAAAAGGGGCCTGTACCAACCGGGTTACGCCCAAAATCCTGTTTATAATGACGAACTATTTCATAGGGTACCACGGAGCAGTATTGCATGGTAAGTATTCCCAAAAAAGCCGGGAAAGATTGTTTGAGTTGTATCTGAAAAACAGAATCGTTAACAGCCCGGAAACCTTTTCCCTTGCTATTGTCAACCATTGAAAATATCCAGGTGCCCGGTGAAGCAGTTTCCTCATCAAGTATACGCTTGAAGCTGTATTCAAAATCACTGGCAACCACTTTCCTTCCCTTTCCATTGAAAAATAATTCATGGTCATGAAAAAAAACATCATTCCTTAAATAAAAGGTATAAAGTTTCCCATCGTTTGAAATCTCCCATGAATGCGCAATACAAGGCATGATACCCAATGTATCATTTATTTGGACCAACCCATTAAATAGCTGGTTTACTGCCCAGTTGTGTATCTGGTTACGTGAAAAGGCCGGATCAAGTGTTGCTATTCCCTGTGATACATTATACCGAAAGACCGTTCGGTTATCGTTTTGGTCTTTTTCTGAACACGATTGGAAAATAAAACCCGTACATATAGCACAAATTAGCAAATTGTATATAATAATCTTTTTCAAACCCGGTCCTTATATATGCAAAATAATCTTTAAATATAGCCCGAATAATCCATGAATTTAATGAATTATGAAAAATTAAAAACCTAATAAAATTTTAAAGGATATTTCATTTCACTATTTTTATGAAAAATTAATCAATACTATGGCATTAAATAAATTAATAACCCTTGTTTCTGTATTTTGTATTGTTTTCCAATTTTCGTTTTCACAAAACGATACGATTAATCAAGTTGATGAGAATGGTTTAAAGCAAGGTTACTGGGAAAAGTTTTACCCTGGCGGCAAACCTATGTACAAAGGATACTTCAGGGATGGCAAGCCTGTGGGTACCATGTACAGATTTTATGAATCAGGGGCTGTTAAAGCAATATTGAATTTTGAAGAAGTTAACCCATTGACCAGTATAATATTCTACTACGAAGACGGGACCAAAGCTGCCGAAGGTTTCTACCTGGGAAATGAAAAAGATAGTGTTTGGAATTATTACAGCTATTATGATAAGGTATTAAAACTCAGGGAAAACTACAAAAAAGGCAAACTGGAAGGAAAAAAATATGTTTATTATACAACCGGGGAAATTTTTGATGAAACTACGTGGGGACAAGGAAAAAAACAGGGCCCCTGGAAAAAATATTTTAAAGACGGCACCATACAATTAGACACCCAATATGAAAACGATGTTCTTCAAGGTAGTTTTAAAGTTTATAATGAAAACGGCAAACCTGAGCTAATAGGTAACCATGTTAAAAACAACAGGCATGGAAAATGGTTGTTCTTTAATGATAAAGGCGAAAAACTTCTTGAACTGAACTATAACATGGGACAATTATTGAACAAAGAAGAATTAAGCAGAAAAGAAAAGCAGTATTTTGATAACCTGGAAGAAAATATTGGTAAGATTAAAGAACCCGAACTGGAAGATTTTGTTGGTCATTAATAAATATGGGGACATACAAACATATAATGCTTGCTGTATGTATTATCGTTACAGCTACCAATGTATATTGTATTGACACATATAGTTTCTGGATACCTTTTACAGATAAAAACAACAATGGCTATAACCTTGAAAAACCTAATGAATTTCTTTCCCAAAAGTCTGTTGAACGAAGGTTGAAATATGGAATCCCCTTTACATTTTCCGACCTACCGGTTACACAAGGTTATATTCAAGAAATTGCAAAAACAGGATTTACAATTCAAAATGTTTCAAAATGGTTCAACGGAATAGTGGTTTACTCGTATGATTCCTCCTTAATACAACATGTAAAACAATTTGATTTTGTAAAAGAACCCATATTAATTGGTCTATTTGATGATAGTAAAAAAAATACCCGGAACAAGTTCGACATTGAAAATACCCCGGTTGATAGTTTTCAGTCTGCATTTTCCCAGATAAACCTTGCAAACGGTTTTTATCTGCATAATAAAAATTTAAAGGGGCACGGAATGACTATTGCCGTGATTGATGCTGGTTTTCAAAATGCAAACAAGTTATCATCGTTGCAACATTTGTGGGAAAGTAACAGAATAGTCTCTATAAAGGATTTTTCAACGTTTCCACAAAATATTTTTACACAGAGCAGTCATGGGACCCACGTATTATCAATAATTGCCGGGGTAGAACAAAATAAGCTGGAGGGATCGGCACCGGAAGCCTCTTTCCATCTCCTGCGATCTGAAGTGGTTAATTACGAACAACCAATTGAAGAGTACAACTGGATGGCGGCCGCTGAATATGCTGACAGCATAGGGGTTGACATAATTAATTCATCACTTGGTTATAGCTATTTTGACGAACCTTTTAAAGATCATTCATATTATGATTTAAACAGTAAAACAACTGTAGTTTCCAAAGCGGCTACAATGGCAGCAAGTAAGGGAATTCTTGTGGTCAATAGTGCCGGAAATGAAGGGAATAAGCTATGGAAATACATTATTGCGCCGGCAGATGCCGACAGCATCCTAGCTGTTGGGGCAACAGATTACTCCGGGGCAATAGCCACGTTTAGCTCAATTGGCCCAACACCGGATAACCGGTTTAAACCGGATATAGTTGCCATGGGGTTGGGTGTGACGTATCAAAGTTATGACGGATTTATTAAACACGGAAATGGAACCTCGTATGCAGCCCCCATTATAACCGGTTTAACAGCCTGCTTGTGGCAAGCATATCCACAATTTGATGCCAATATTATAAGAAAGGCAGTTGTTCGGAGCAGTAATATGTATAACATGCCGAATGCAGAAACAGGGTATGGAATGCCCGATTATGAAGATGCTTTCTCTTTATTGGAGCATTTATCAAATGTTTCTTTTGAATTTAATATTTCTCCTAATCCGGCAAACGATAACCTTAATTTGCAGTTTTTCACAAACCAGGCCCAACCGGTTTTTATAAGGATATATAATCTTCAATCACAACTTATAGTACAACAACAATTAAATATTGATTATTTCAGCTTAAAAACGATTAACATTGGAAATCTAAGGCAAGGAATTTATATTGTTTGCATAGATACAGGAAAATCAACTTATACAGAAAAAATATTCAAATTACCGGCATATTGACAGAAAACAAATCCATATCGCTTTATGAGCTAAACAAATCGATACAGCTCGAAATAAAAGCCAGTTTCGATAATGCTTACTGGGTTGTGGCAGAAATCAACGAACTT
>JBNLCS010000275.1:0-4217 GCA_050303935.1 Bacteroidales bacterium | reverse complement strand
AAAATATGAAATAAAAAGAGAAGGGGTTATTGGTTTCTTCACCGAGCAACAGATTAAAGCATATCAATTATTACATATCCTACTGCATGAAATCGGGCATCATCATGATAGGATCAATACAAAAAGTAAGTACAGAACAGCTCGCGGAGAAAAATACGCTGAAGATTATGCAGAAAAATATGAAAAAATTATTTGGGACAAATATTTTAATGAATTTGGATTTTAGCGTGTGATCAAAATATTATAGTGAAACAAATGAAATCCTTAAATTTAAGCAACCATACTGCCGGAAACAATTATCATATTGATTCAAAAGTTAATATTATAGCAATCCATCCCATGGCCGATGAACTCGAAACAATGTTGGAAAAAATATATGAATAAGCTGGTTATTAACCACTGTTAAACTTTTTTAGAGTCCTAAAAGAATAAAGACTTATCGTAAAAGGATTTAATATAACAAAACTTGGTAATAGCTTATTTGCGTTTAAATACCCTTATTTCTTTATCGTAAATGTCAATTATTTCATAATCTTTTAGCTTGTTTAACAAATAAGGACTTCCCATACTTTTGTATAATATTACATATACCGGCTTTGATTCAAATATCAAATCAAGTTCATGCAACCTGTTAATACCTGCAGCTTTTGCATGAGAATGTGTAAGAATAACAGATTGATGGACTATTTTGGTAGGTGGCAATTTACCCAAATAATAATATAAAGGTTGAATATTTGTATAAATATCGTCTTCAGCCTTTAGTTTTGGTGTTAAAAATTCCACAATTTTTTCTACTGAATTGTTTGACGTTTTAACAACTCGATATTCATTATAGAAAGAATTAAATACGTAAAGAAAGAATGTAGCTATTAGTAATTTTTTTAACCACTGATTTCTGATCAATGTAAACCCTTCTGCACTCAATAAACTCAAAGGTACAGCGGCCTGAACATAATAATGACCATAATGTTTACCTTGCAATATCATTGGAACTAAAGTAAATACCAACCAAAACAAACTAAATATCCCAAACAGCATATTTCTTCCGCGTTTATTTATTTTATAAACTAAATTGATAAAAAATAATACAAACACAGGAAAATAGGTTTTTAATAAATTTCCAATAAACATGATCTCTTTTTCCAGGGTAATTTCACTGGTGTAAACCTTTGATGCTTTAAATGTTGAATTATAAAATATTGAATAGGCGTCAATTTTAAAGTAATATATATTTACCAAAGCAAAGGGGATTAAAAAAGCAAGGAATGCGATACTAGATTTTTTGAAATTTAAGAATTTATGTTTGAATGTATTTCCATGAAAAAGACCCAATATAAAGAAAACATACATAATAAATGTATCAAAAGCTGTAACATATTTCACCATGAACCCAATTCCCAATGCTAATCCCGACAAAAAAATATGAAAAGTTTTGTTGGACAATACCAGGAAATAAAACCCCAATAATGTAAACAAATTGAAGAATATTTCCGTATTTATTTCATAGTTAGGACTTATGAAAAATATCAACATAGGATAAAACACACCTGCCCACGTTGCTATTCTTTTATTACAACCTAATTTTAATTTAACAGAATATATAACCATAGACGAAAAAGCAATTACAAGTAGACTGAAAGTTCTAATGGCAATTACTGAATCCATGATAAGGTCTTGAACCAGTCCAAAAATTAGAAAAATGCCTTATGGTTTGAAATCCCATAGATCTACCAAATAGGTTTTTCCACTAAAAATTGCCCTCCCTATAATTAAATATGTAGCTTCGTCAGCAGTAAGAGGCTGACCTAATAAGGTAATTCCATTTAAACAAAAGGCAACAAAAAGAAAAACATTGTTGTTTTTTTCTCCAATAATCTGTCTAAACCAAATTTTATATTTCTGATACTTTCCCGGATTTCCATCATGTTTGCGATGCAAATGCAAAACTAACCGATAAATATTAAGAAACTGCAAAATATGAAATTAAAAAATAAACAATTCTAGTAGATTTTTGTATTTCAATTATTATACATTGAGCTATGAATAAAACTTTAAAAATCAATACTATACTTTTTTTATTACTGGTTGGTTTTGGTTGTTCATCACCCGAAAAGAGATATTTTGTACAAGATATAAAAGAAACCCACATACCAGCCAAAAACGAAATATGGTTATCACACGAACATATTTTAGTTGATTTTATTGGAGCAGATAGCATTCAACCCGATGCATGGGACCATGATTCGGTACTTAAAGAAGTACTACCATATTTCAATGAACTAAAAGAATTTAACGTGAATTATTTTGTTGATGCAACACCCAACTACCTGGGCAGGGATGTACTGCTTCTTGAAAAAATCGCAAATAAAACCGGCATCAGGATAATCACAAATACAGGGCTTTACGGTGCGCGAAATAATAAATACATTCCGAATTACGCGTTGGATATGACTGTTGAGGACCTTGCCGGAATGTGGGTTAATGAATTTAAAAACGGAATCGAAAAAACTTCAATTAAACCGGGGTTTATCAAAATAGCAGTTGATAATTCTGACCCTTTACACTCCATGCATCAAAAATTGGTAAAAACAGCTGCGCTCACTCATCTGAACACAGGTTTAAAAATTGCCTCGCACACTGGTAAAGCAGAAGGTTTATGGCCGCAATTGAACATATTAAAGGAAATGGGGGTTTCACCCAAAGCTTTTATTTGGGTGCACGCCCAATTAGAAGATAATAATGAAAATTATCTTAAAGCGGCTAAAATGGGATGTTGGATAAGTCTTGATGGCTTAGGTTGGGAATTAGAAAAACATGTTGACAAATTATTATTTGCAAAACAAAATGGTATACTGGATAAGATTTTAATTTCGCATGATGCAGGTTGGTTTGATCCACAAAAAGAAAAACAAACTATTAAACCATACACAAATATTTTTAGAAAACTATATCCGGAACTGAAATCGAATGGTTTTACAGATGAAGAATTTAAAAAATTGATCAGTATTAACCCGGCAAAAGCATTTTCAATTGAAACCCTCAAAGAGGGATTTGATAAGAAAGTTAGTCCCTCCACAAAAGGACATGATTAAAAATGAACCGATCCGCCAACTGGCGGAGAGTTAAACGAAGTTAACCACTTACTATATTTTTAAACGTGTGAAATTATGAAGCACCCTGGAAATGAAAAAAAAGAATACATCATCTCAGCCCCGGTACAAAAACAACATTTGTACAAACCACAAAAAAATAGTATGATTGTTTACTTTTTTATTTTCAACAGGTTCTATAAAATAGTTGATACGAATGCATATTAAAATACTGGGATCGGGATGTGCCAGGTGCGAAACATTAGAAAAGTTAACGCGAAAAGCTGTGGAAGATTTAGGGCTGGATGCCACTGTGGAAAAGATTGGGGATATTCAGGTAATTCTCAAATATTCCGTATTACGCACACCGGCACTGGTAATAAATGAAAAAGTAATATTTAGTGGAGAAGTCCCGGGAATAACTGAATTAAAAAGCTTACTTTTCAATATAAAGTCAAACAGTTGATGATAAAAGATAAAGTTATAGGTATATTATTACTGTTGCTTATTTTTTCTTGCAGAACAGAAAAAAAAGAAGAAACGAAAGCTTTTGAAACCAACCCGGAATGTGTCCAAATTGTGTTGTTCCACATGGCCCAGCGCTGCACATCATGCAACGCTGTTGAGAAAGAAACCAAAAAAATCCTGGAAGAAGTTTATAAAGATGAACTAGACGCTGGGAAAATAAAGTTTCTTTCATTTAATTTTCAATCTGAAAATGGTAAAAAGGCGGCAAGCCAATTAAACGTTACCGGACAATCCCTAATTATCGTTAAAGGAAACAATACTATTGACCTTTCCGGCCCCGCATTTCTATTTGCTCACCCCCATCCTGAACGCTATCGAGATGCCCTGACCGGGGAACTTGAAAAATACCTAAAATAATGCAAGCTTTTCTTACCGAATTGTACGCCAATGCCTCCGGACCACTGTTGTCTGCCTTTTTGCTTGGGTTACTGATAGCCATCGCTCCTTGTCCCATGACATTAAATATCACCGCGATTGGTTTTATTGGTAAAGACATTTCGAACAGGAAAAAACTATTTTTGAATGGTATCTTTTACGCATTGGGAACCATATTCTCTTATACAGGGCTGGCATTTATCCTGTTTTATGGCGCCGACCGTT
>JBNLCS010000274.1:0-4030 GCA_050303935.1 Bacteroidales bacterium | reverse complement strand
TATTGCTGAACTTATTTGAGAAATTGTGATGTCATGCGATTTACACAGATCATTATCCAATGTAATCATAACGGACTTTTTTTTGCCTCCGTACACTTCTATGCTTGCAACACCATCTATGTTTTCAAATACGGGAACAATATCGTCTTCGGTCATTTTACGTACCCTGTTTACCCCCCCTTCTCCAGTAACCACAAGGTTCATGAGCCGGTAGTTCATGTTATCCATATTCATACGGATTACATTAACAAAAAACCCGTCGGGAAGGTCTTTTGATACTTGCTCAATTTTTTCCTGTAATTTTAGATATGCATATTTGGTATCAACACTATTATTATAATAAACAAATATCATTCCCTGATTACTACTGATAACCGATTCAATGTTTTCAATATCTTCCAGGGTACTTACCGCACCTTCAACAGGAATAACAGCATTTTGTTCCATATAAGCCGGTTCCACACCTGTGTTACTGTTTATGGCAACAATTAATACAGGTAATTCAGTATTTGGTACCAGCTCATACGGAAGCATACGGTAAGAGATATAGCCCAACATCGTTAATGCGATGAAGAGCATACTGATCAGTGTTTTTCTGTTAATGATAAAGTTCAATATAGTATATGGTTTTTGTGTTGTTAATTATATGGTTCAAATTTCCTGTTGTTTTTTACCAGTTAAACGTATTTTCACTTCCTCAAATATCATATATACACAAGGTATAACAATTAATGTTAACAGGGTTGAGGTAACCAGGCCTCCAATTACAGCAAGCGCCATAGGGGCCCTTAATGAAGTACTTTCACCAATACCAAGCGTAAGGGGCACCAACGCCAGGATTGTTGTAAGTGATGTCATTATTATTGGCCGTATGCGTTGTTGTCCGGCAAGTAAAATGGATTCTCTGATCGCGTGCCCGGATGCTTTGTATTGATTAATGGCATCAACAAGTATAATAGAGTCGTTAACCGCGATACCCGCTAGCATTATAATTCCAATATAAGCCATCACGTTTAAACTTTGTCCCATAAAGAAGAATAAAAGAATACTCCCAACACCTGCCAAAGGTATGGTAAGTAAAATGGTAAAAGGATGTAACAACGATTCAAATTGTGAGGCCATAACCATGTAAACCAATATTACTGATAATATAAGGGCAAATGCAAGGTTTCCAAATGAATCTTTTCTTTTTTCTTCTTCACCGGTTACCTTAATTGAATATTCTGCCGGGATATCTATTTTTTCGATTAAATTTTCAATGTCGGCGCTTACATGGTCTATTGGCTTGTTTTCTTTTATCCAGGAAGATATTTTAACCACCCTGTTCTGGTTGTCCCTTACTATTTGTTTTGGTGATGAGGTTTGCTCCAATGTTGCAAATTCAGTGATTGGAATTTTTATATTTCCACTTTGAATTTTAATATCCGTAAGTTGTGAAAGAACCAGTTCAGGGTATCGTATCACGATATCTTTTTGTTCTCCATCTTTTTCAAGTTCTCCGGCATTCGTCCCTTCCAATTGCCTGTTTAATTCACTTACTACATTATTAACCTGAATATCATAAATACCGGCCCTATAGCGGTCAATTTTAATTTCAATTTGTGGTGACCCTTCCTGCATAGTAGATTCCGTTGCATACAAATAACCCAAGGAATCAATTTTTAGTAATACTTCTTTTGTAAGTTCTTCCAGTGTCTCAATATTTTCACCGGTAACTTCTATCTCAACAGGGGGGCCTTCTGTTCCAAGAATTTCTTTTAACGATGATTCTTCGCGGGTAATATCAAACTCCAAACCATTAATTCCTGAAAGGGTGGATGTTATCCTTTTAATATATGTTTCAGCGTTTTCAAGGCCACTTTCTTTTAATTTAACTAAAATATTACCGGTATTTTCATCCTGAAAAAATATATCAGAACTGCTTTCGCTGCTTGATGATGGGCCTGCATGACTATACATTAAATCAAGTTCATCACCAATAATGTCTTGAACAATGTTTTCAATGTTAAAAATTGTATTTGAAGTTCTTTCAAGACGTGTGCCTTGGGGAAGGTCAACCTCAATTTTTAATATACCGGAATTTGATTTTGGAAAATATTCACTTCCAATTACCGGTACAAGCAAAACGGCCAAGGCAATAAGGCCAAGGCTCAATATGCCAATTAAGTATCGATGCGACAGGAATTTTCCCAGCATTTGCATATACCCGGTAAATTGAACAGATTGTTTTTTTCTTTCTTTTAACTGGCGTGGATAAAACCATGTATAAAGAAGGGGGATAAACAGGATTGCTACAAAAAGGGATGAAAGAAGTGAGAATGCCACGGTCCATGCCTGGTCTTTAAATAATTCACCCGATGCGCCCTGGAGATATACAATGGGAAGAAATACAACTATAGTGGTAAGCGTGGATGCTGTTATTGCCCCACTTACCTGACCGGTTCCGGTTATAGCTGCGTCCCTCACCGTCAAGCCTTCTTCCCTGTTCCTAAAAATATTTTCAAGTACAATAATTGCGTTATCTACAAGCATCCCTGCGCCAAGTGCCAGGCCACCGAGTGTCATAATATTTAACGTTAGACCATTGAAATACATTAAATTGAAGGTGGCTATGATAGAAATTGGAATAGCAATACTTACGATCAACGTGGAACCTATCCTGCGTAGGAATACAAACAAAATAAATACAGCAAGGATAATACCGATTAAAGCAGTTTCCTTTACTTCGTTTATTGAGGCGTTTATAAATTTACCCTGGTTGTTAACAATGGTGAATTCATATCCGGGAAGCGATTTGGATATGACTTCCATTTCTTTGTCAAGTTCTTCAATTACTTTAACAGTGTTGTATTTATTTTCTTTATATATATACAATCCAAGGCAAGGTTCCCCATTTAACCGAACAATGTTTTTAGCCTTTTTTGGAACAAGCTCCACAGTGGCCATATTTTTTAGGAAAACCGGTGTTTTAACCGGATTGTTGGTTAGGTTACTATCTATTCTATAAGTAATAATAAGGTTTTTAATATCTTCAACATTGTTGATAAGGCTATTACCTTTTATAATATACCGTTTGCCCATCTCAACAATGGACCCTCCGGAGATATTCCGGTTATAGTTTTGTAAACGTTGGGCTATTGCATCGGGATTGGCACCGTAGGCATTTAACAGGTATTCATTGGTGAGTATCTCCACTTCAGTTTCGGTTTCACCGGCAATTTTCATATCAGCGACACCTTCCAGGCGAATAATTTCATTACGTATATATCCGTTTGCCGTTTTACGAAGTTCTTCCGGGTCGCTCACTTGCTTGTTTTGCAAAGCAATTAACAAAACAGGGGCCGAGTTCGGGTCATGCCGGCTTATGTTTAGTTCGTCAATATCACCGTTTTGCTCAAAATTGCCCAACGATTTCTGAATTTCAAGAAACGCTTCATCCATATCCTGTTTCCAACCATATTCAACGGTAATTAACGATGCCCCTGCCCTTGTTATCGAAGAAACATTATTAACACCTTTTAACCGCATAATGTTTGCTTCCATTGGTTTAATAAATTTCTTCTCAATTTCTTCAGGTGGTTTTTCCCCTGCTTCAATCTCAATAAAAATCCGGGGATTACTCAAGTCGGGAAATAAATCGGTACCCAGCTTTCCAAAAGATATATATCCCAGTAAAATAATGGCAATTACAATCATTGAAACGGTAACCGGATATTTTATGGGAAAAGATGTGAATTTTTTCATGCCTGCATTTTGTTATTACAACATTTAAATTACCTCACTACTTTTACTTTCGACCGGTTTCTTAATGTTTCAAATCCACGTATCACAATCAATTCACCTGCATTTACCCCTTCAGTTACTTCAACTTCACGTGGATTTTCAAGACCTAATGTTAATCTTTTTTCAAAAGCAGTCCCAAATGAATTATTACCAGTTCTATTCTTCTCAATTGTATAAACAATATGGTTACTGTTTTGCAACAGAATAATATTTCGGGGAATGATAATAGCCGAATCTTTACTGGCTG
>JBNLCS010000273.1:0-3155 GCA_050303935.1 Bacteroidales bacterium | reverse complement strand
AACAAAATCATCTCCCTGCCTGACAGCGCTTACACAACAATCATTTATGGAGCTGAAATTTTAACTTCAACGGATAATCCGGCAGGGCTATTTTACGGATACAAAGCAGATGGGATATTGAAGACACAAGAGGAAGCTACTGATGCAAATTTAAAATTGGTGAATACGGATGGTGACGAATTATATTTTCAGGCAGGTGATGTGAAATTTGCCGATACCGATGAAAATGATGAGATTAATGAAAAAGATAAAGAAGTTATAGGAGACCCTAACCCTGATTTATATGGCTCTTTTTACAACAGGATAATTAAAAAAAGGCTGACTATTGAAGCTGTGTTTACATTTTCATACGGAAACGATATATACAATTATTTACGTTCAGAATTGGAAAGTGGCAGTTCCCCGGAAAACCAAACAACTGCAATTGTTTCACGCTGGTATTACGAAGGGCAGAACACAACCCAGCCAAGGGTAAATTATCAGGACCCCATGGGAAACTCAAGGTTTTCTGACCGCTGGGTTGAAGATGGGTCATATTTACGAATAAAATCAATTTCTTTTACCTATCGGTTTCCTTTAAAAACAAGTATTATTGATGGCATGGAGGTTTGGCTTAAACTGAACAACCTTTATACACTTACAAAATACCTGGGTGGCGACCCCGAGGTTTCTGTCAACCACAATGTTTTGTACCAAGGCATTGATACAGGTCTATTGCCAGTTTCAAGAAGCTGCTTTATAGGTGTTAGGTTTAACCTTTAGGAACAAATAAGAGTAATGGCTAACTATTGTAAAGTAAAAATAATGACATCATTAAAAAATAAAAATGTAATGAAACCCCGTAATTTATTACTTCACATACTTGTAATTACAGTGCTGTCAACAAGCTGTGAGAAGATGTTGGAAACAGGTTCAGACCGCTTGGTACTACCTGGATCGCATCAGTTAAATTCTCCCAGTGATACATTGTATAGCATGATAGGTATTTTTACAAAATTGGAGAAGCTGGCAGAACCGTATGTGCTATTAGGTGAGTTACGCGGCGACTTGATGGATGTTGCAGATGATGCCGGCCTGTATTTAAAGGAAATATACAATTTTGATATTTCAACAGACAACCCATATAATAACATCCGGGACTATTATTCAGTAATTAACAACTGCAACTACCTGATTCAAAATATTGACACATCAATTGTGGCCAATGCAAAAAAAATTATGTACAAAGAGTTTGCTGCCGCTAAGGCCATTCGGGCCTGGACATATCTTCAAATAGTCCTAAACTATGGTAAAGCATACTATTATACAAAACCTGCATTAACAGTGCAGGATGCGAGTTCATACAAGGAGTATACCCTTTCGGAATTGCTCCCGGTTTTAATTCAGGACCTGGAACCCTGGGGGGATATTGATTTACCCGGTGGTATTTCCCTGGGGGTTGATGTAAATAGTGACAAACTATTTTTTCCCTTGCGTTTTGTTTTGGGCGATTTATATTTATGGAATGGGAATTATGAAAAAGCCGCGTTAGAATATTATAATTTGATAGTGGCCAATAAGTATGTTGTTTCAGAAGAAAACCAATCAACCTGGACTGTGGAAAATGGTGAATTTGTAAACAGAGATCTAGAAAACCAGTTATGGTTAGACATGATTGAACTTGGAAGCAATGACTATATTACAATTTTTGCTTCTGCTTTAGAAGAGGAAGAAACATCGCCTTTAGTTGATCTTTCCTTGGTAAAAAAACATATTTTTCCTTCAAAAAGGGCGCTTAGTTATTGGGATCAACAAGAATATGTTGAGAGATCTACAGTAACAATTTACGGAGATTTAAGAGGTGATATTGGATCTTATTTTAGCTCTCAATTCCTGTATGGCGTACAGACTGGTAATAATATTATCTCAAAATATTTATTTATGACCAGCTCTGATTCCCGGGGCGTCTCTGTTTACCGCAAAACGTTGCTCTATTTGCGCTATGCAGAAGCCCTTAACAGGGCCGGAAAACCTAATGCCGCATTTGCTGTATTAAAATACGGAATGAATTCTGTTAACATAGCAAATGATAATAAAATCCCTCCGTATGAAAAATACAAGAACAACGTTTTACTTGAATACCTGGTTTTTGACGATGTTGTTTTTAGCTCAAACATAGGTATTCATGCCCTGGGTTGTGGAAATATAGATTTGTCTGACAACTATATAATTAACCCGCAAAGCAGCCCAAAAGAATCAATTTTATATGTAGAAAATAAAATTTTAGAAGAATTAGCCCTTGAAACAGCATTTGAAGGCAACCGTTTTCATGACCTGATGAGGATTGCCCTTCGCCGAAATGACCCTTCATTCTTAGCAGATATGGTTTCTGAAAAATACGGGGCAAATAAAGAATTAATCTGGAACAAATTAAATGATGTAAATAACTGGTATTTGCCTTAAAATTTAATTTTGGTTTATAAGTAAATAACGAAACAGGTAAATTGGAATACGTTTTTAAGCCACGGATTACTTGTCGCATAAGCAGGATAATTAAAATGGATATTTTTTACAATAGCTATTAATTGTAAATGCATTAAGGTATTTCAGCAAATGAGGGTATTATCGAACTATAAAATATGACTTTTGTTTACGCCAAGGCTGCCGCACGAAAAAGTTGGCTAGGCCGAGCTAAAGTTTCGTGCAATAGCAGGAGGAGGTATTTATAGGTCAGAAAAATAATGCAGAAGTTGGACTTTATAGACAGACTCTAACTACATAATAATATCGTTAACAAAACTTCTAATTAATCCATACCCTAAAGGTCTGCTTTTCATAAATGTAAAATCAAACAATGAATTAAGTATATTAACCAAACCGGATTGCAACTATTTATGGGAAAAAATGTCTTTTAGTCCGGAATATGTATTAGGACATTGTAATGAGAGTTGCAAATGCGATAAAATATGGGTTTTCAAAAAGGATGCATAGCCGCCGTTATGGTGAGTTTTTGAAAACAAACAAAGTGACATTTTGAAGTAGTTGCAGCTAGGAATAGATATTCTAATACATATTCCGGGTTTAAATACAATAATTGGAAATTCACTTATCCCAATAAGAATTATTAATTTGGTAGTTGAAAAGTCATATTAACTATTTTTAGTTTTTGCATAAAC
>JBNLCS010000272.1:0-3805 GCA_050303935.1 Bacteroidales bacterium | reverse complement strand
TAGACTGTATTTTTCAGGATTTGAAGAACTGTCCATTGCCAGAGTAAATGTTACATGTCCCATATTTTGTCCTTCCACATCACTTACTTTGTATACGCTGGCCTTTACACGATACTCGGTATTCGGTTTCATAATACCTGTTAAATCACGATCAATAGAACCATTAACGCTAACTTTACCACTTCGGCTACCGCAGTAAACAAAAGTAGGATCAGAATTGATACTTCTGTTGCCCTGTCCACTGTTTACCAAAGAATTAAGGGTTGGGTCAGTAATTAAATTTGTTGAGTCGGGATAAAGAAGGTTGAAACATTCCTCGTTTCTTGCAGCAATTACTTCTACCTGGTTTGATGCAGTGCCACTTGTAAGTGTTATAGTTCCCGAATAATTACCGGTCCCATCAAAGGAGGCTGTAACAGAAGTTCCTGATACCGTTGAAGGTAGTGTAACAACAGAAAGTGTTATGCCTTCCGGTGCTGTTAACGTTACATTTGTGTTAAGGTTATAACCTGTAACAGTGAAACCCGCATCCGGATTGATTTCGTCCATTAATAATAAAGGACTGGATATCAGTAAGGCCGGATCAATGGAACCTTCAACATACAGGCTGTCGTTCACAGTGCCACTGGTAAAATGGATATAGCCACTTGTTGTTTTTGTCCCCTCAAAGGTAACAGTTAAAGAATCCCCATCAACATTTGAAGGCATTGTTGAGGGAGAAACAGAAAACCCATCAGGAGCGTTGATGATTATTTCCTGTAAAAGGTTTTGTCCGCTTACAGCTACTTTTTTTGAACCCGCTTCCGGGTAACTCAGTGAGGATGATGAAGTATATACTTTAGGAACTGCATACATTTCCCAGTTATCGATGTATCCCGTGGTTCCGCTTAAGCCATAGTTGTTAAAAAAAATACCTTGATTTGTACCCAGTGTTTCCCCGGTAGTGAAAGTGAAATCCAGATCCATCCAACCGCCTTTCGTATCAATTACCTTAATATAATCTGCCATACCACTGGACCATCCAAATACACCAATCTGAAAATTACCGTCCACCGTGTATACTTGTGCCTTTACTCTATAGGTTGTATTGGGAAAAAGTTTTCCGGTCAATGTAACATCCAGGGACCCCCCGTTTGTTCCGGTTACCTTACCACTGGTTGCCCCACAATAAACATAAGCAGGATCCGGGTTGATACTTCGGTCACCCCAACCCGAAAATTCTGCAAGGGAATTAACATATGGGTTAGGGATAAGATTGGTTAAATCCGGATATAGTTTGGAAAAACAGGAATTAGTATGAGATTTAACAGGAATGATTAAACTGGTGCTGTCACTGGTAAAAACAATACTGCTATCAACTATTGCAGTAGTATCGTATGTTATTAAAACAGAAGCATTAGTAATATCAGGAGAAAGTTTGGCCGGACTTACGGTTATCCCATCAGGGGATGTAATAAAAATGGTATCGGTAAGATTTTGTGACGACACATACATGGTTTCAGATTTGTAGAATTCATCGAAAGATAAAGCTTTTATTTTACTGGTTATCATCGGTGACTGTTCAGCTCCTTGCAGATAAAGGTATTTCACTTCGTTATACGTCAACGATTTATTATAAATGCTAAATTTATATATTGAACCTATCCATGTGGGATCATCGGTAAAACCACCTTTGCCCAGGTAAGCCAGGGATATGCTTATGGTGGTTAAAGGAATGGTATTGGCCTTTTTATCAATTCGTTCGCCATCAATATAAAGAATAAGTGAATCAGACGATACAACAGCAACCATATGGTGTAAATTCCCATCATCATATTCGGGTCCGTTTACATACACCGCGTCGGTATATGTTCCATCCGAAATTGCCACCCGGCTTACATCATCCTGCCTTGCCGTTGTGGTAAAAAGAAAATTATAGCCTAAATTATCGGATGTTCTTCCAAAATAAGAAAGCATTGAATAACCTGTGTTAGCACCTGCAACAGGTGTGTACCAGATCTCCTGGGCAATCACAGGGTAAGTATTCAAGGCTAAACCGGCACCAGAGAATGACACGTACTGACCTTGGGCTGAAAGTTTCAAAACATTATCTTCAATAGTGGCACCTCCAATTAAAGTACCATGTACCGGGTTAGTAGTAACTACATCATTCGCAGTGCCATCATCGAATGTCCACTGATGCATCAGGTTTGCAGTACCTGGATCAGTTTGGGCATTTAGTATAACGCCATTACAAAAAATACTTAAAATTATTAAAGCAGTTATCTTGGTTTTCATACAATTAAATATTCAGGTTAAAATGCTTTATTTAGCTACTCTTTATAAAAAAATGAAGTTTGGATGTATTAAAACTTAAAACAATCGATTTTGTATGAATTATGCTAGCATATTTTCACCAAATTAAGGGCGTATTTGTTCTTTCATAACCTGGATTAATGCTAATAATATTTTGGATCATGTCCAACTCCAATAATTAAAATATACATTAGTAGTCCAAAATAAATGATATTCAACTATTTATGCGCTAACAAGGTCTCAATTGACCCTTTTATATTTCATTAAATTGGTTTATTAGCTGCTAAAATTTAAAATAATTTTATTAAATTATATAACAATAGCACGTAGGTAATTTATTAATGCAAATTAATAGATACATTATCAATTGTAGGATGGACACGTATTTTTTGTAACAAAATGTTAAAATATAAGGTATAATTATTCTAAAATTAAAAATTTAAGTAAACAAAAAAAATCATAACCAAATGAAGAAAAGTAAACATATTCTTTCAAGTTTAATTATTTCGTTATTATTAACCAGTTGTTTTATTTCAAAAAAAGTAGTCGTTAATTATGCTGTTATTAGTGTGCCTGAGGAAGGGGGAATAAATTTTACGCAATTCACCCGTGATGATGAGAATGTAGTTGGTCCGTATATAGGTATGAATGAATATACGGGTATGTTACAGTGGTACGCCGCCCCTTTTATTGCTGTTTCCCCGGATGGGTTAAAACTAGCTTATTCAGCTCAAAAAAATAATGCGAATAACATATATATTAAAAACACTACCGGAGGCAGGTCAACTGTTCAAAGAACGTTTAGAAACAATATACTTGACATGTCTTTTTCTCCCGATGGTAAAAAACTGGCATTTACAGACTGGCAGAGTGGAAATAAAAACGTTTATATGATTAATAGTATGGAGGGGGCCGCTGTACAACAAATAACATCTACCAATAGTGACGAGCTTGGTCCATATTTTGCTCCTGATGGAAAATCAATATTCTTTTCAAAATCTGAAGGAAGTACATATTACATCTGGAATTTTAACCTCGAAACTTCGTTACTTACACAATACTCTCAGGGATTTACACCATGCATTGCACCTGATGGGGAAAATATGATCATAACAAGAAATAACCCGGATAATCAGCGGGGAGAAATATGGATGATAAACTTAAAAACAGGGATGGAAACATTAATTTTAAATGATCCTGTCAAAGGTTTTTCAAGTCCGCATATTTCGCCTGATGGTAAAAAAATTGTTTTAGTGGGCACAACTGGAAAAACTGACTCAAGGCCTCAAAATCTTGATCTTTACTCTGTAAATATAGATGGGACTATGCTAACCCAATTAACATTTCACCCTGGTCATGATGTATCTCCACAGTGGTCGCCTGACGGTAAATCAGTTTACTTTATTTCCCAAAGAGGAAATGAGACTGGTAAATACAATGTATGGAGAATGGAAAATAAAAATTAATTTAAGGACAAATATTGAATAAAATGAAAAAAATAATTGTATTA
>JBNLCS010000271.1:0-6830 GCA_050303935.1 Bacteroidales bacterium | reverse complement strand
TTCGCCAGTTTGTAATAAAGCCGGATCTATAAAAAAAGTATTGTACGCATCTTCATCGGAACCACCAATAGAAGCATTTGCCAAACTTAAATAATTAATTTCACCACACTCCATATTATATTTCAGTGCTTCTTTTCCATTTATATAAACTACGGCCCCATCGTCACATAAAAGGTTAATCACAAAACTGTTGTTATCCAGTATTTGTTGGGTTAAAGGAAACGTTTTTCTGAAATAAGTGGTTATATATTTGTTATTCGCATCATTTCCATATGAAACACTAGTATTTTCATCGCCATCACCATAACCAAACTGACCATAGCCTGCAGACCATCCTGAATCATCAAAATCCAATCCGCGCCAAGACGTACCTTGGTTAGAACCATTGTCCAGATATTTCCATGCACTGTTCTTGGTTATTACAGCCTGTTGTTCAGGAATGTCCCAGCCTTTGAAAGTAAAACCGGGATTGGGAACAACTTCCAGGTTGATATCCATACTATCGGGATATGGGCCACTCCAGTTCTCACCGGGAACCTTTAACCCATTTATTCTAATCTCTCCTGCCCCTGTTGGGGAAACAACTAAATTCAAATTAGAAATGGTTTCATACCCCAATTGGTCCAGATCATTTAACATATACATTGGCCTTGCACCGGCATAATCTTTTAAACCACACACCTCATTAAGCCAATACTGAATCGAAGGAATGGCATCACCATAACTGGATGTGGTACCTTGCCATCTTTCAATATGTGCAGGGATTTCATCTTCAATAACAGATTTATATTCATCAATCAGTTTTTCCATTCTCACAGGATGAAATGTAGTATATAGCTGATCGGCCATTCTTCCTGCAAAATATTTCTTATAATTTTCGTTGTTAAGCAAGTTATCTAATGGTATTACATCAAAGTTCCTGAAATAATCAAGTAAATTATTGGAGGCATCGCCCATCCCCCGGTCAAGGTCCATCACGACCCATTTCCATTTACCTGTGTCTTTCGGTTTCCAGGTCATTACATTATGCCCAAGTGAAGTATTGCGGCTATAAATCTCCAAAATAGCATAATCGGTAAAATTCTCAATATCCATTACTTGCGCCACTGAGTCAAAATTCTCCTGAACAGACAGGTCTTTTTCGTACAAGGAGATAAAATCATTGTATGCATTTAAGCTCCCTTCTTCCACGTAATCCTCATTTTCAATAAGGTCATAGCTTCCTGCAGATATGTTATAGCCACTCTCAATATAATCATCATCTACTTTTGACCTTACATTATGTATTCCCATATACATTCCGTTCACGTATAATACAGATGGTCTGTAATGCTGAATATCCAGCTTCATATTCAACAAGGTGGAATGTTGCAACATAGCATCTTTAAAAAGGGTATTGCTCCAATCATTTCCTGAAGCCCGCAAAGCAAATGAACCGAAATACTTTCGTTGGTCACTAAAAAGCAACGGATACTCCAATTTACCTTTACCATAGCCTCCCCTAAAATATACCCCAAGCATTTTTTGGGGCAATTTCCATGAATACAACCCATTTATTTTAACGCCGGCCCGTAAATTAAAAGCAGCACGGTCGCTTCCGTCGTTTTCAAAAAATTCTATGTTTACCGGTATTTCCCAATCAGGTTTAAAATCCTGAACATAAATACCTGTTTCACTATCCCAGAAATTATCGGGATGCGTGGCAATTGAAAACACGGGAAGTTGGGTATTATTTACATGATCATCGATGAAATATGTATTTGTAATTATCGGCCCCGGCATTTCTCCAGGCTTAAAAACCCTGGCACGTATAATGGTTGTAGTATCAAAAGTAAACGGATATGAATATATTGGTGAATTTTCATCCGGTTCAGCACCATTTAAAGTAAAGCGCACCGTGCCCCCCATCGTATTTTTCAAAGAAACTGTAACACTGCCGGAATATATTCCGCCTTGTATTGAAAAATCCGGAAAATTACTGGTAACACCATCAAATGCATTTGTACTGTTCACGATCCCCGGTGTAGGTGTTTCAAAATAATACCAACCTTCATTGTCACCCGGTTTTCTACCCATTGAAATATCTGTTCTCTGGGCAACGTATACAACTGAATCCATCAATGTAAACAAACTGTCATACACACCAATCTCCTCTCCGGCCTGCAATAATCTGAACGGGGCATGCAATAAAGTGTCCAGGCCATCCGTCCAAATAATTATATATCCGCCCGAAGGTAATATCGTATCGTATGTGATCTGCCACTTATCTTTATTGCTTATTTTGTCGGTGATATAATATCCATTCAGGTTTACAGCATCATCTGAATAATTAAATAGCTCGATCCAGTCGCCACTTTCCCCAAAGTCAGGATCATCAATTGCAGAGGAATTAGATGCCATAAATTCATTTATTCTTATTTGGGCGTTACCTGTTAAACTGAAAACGAATAATAAGATAACCACACACCTGATTTGCCTGGTTGATAGATTACACATACCTTTAACTACTTTTGACAGATATAAGTTTTAACCTTGCTGATGCAAATTTAACGAATAAATTAATCTTTTATTCTTTTTTTACTTTATATCTTTCTACAGTTTTTTGGGTAAAAAGTTCTATGTATCAGTTAAAATTATTATAAAACAAAACGTAAAACGAACAAAATAGTAAAGATTTTCCGGATGAGATAAGACATACAACTGACTCAAGCAAATAATGAGACAATTTGTTAAATACAGTTCAGGTATAATAATGTTAACTATATTATTTATTTATGGCTGCAATAATCATATAAATATTGAAAAAAGTAAATTAGCAATTGACACGATTATAATCGATTCTTTTAAAATTAGGATAAATAACAAATCACTTAGCCAGTATGAAAAGTATGATATTTTTTATACCAATGATATTGAATATTTCATAGGGTTCAATTACTTTTCTTACTCGCTGGATGTATTCGACTTAAAGAATAATACTTTTGTAAAAAACATCCGCCTTGACAAAAAGGGACCGCATGGGGTTGTGAGTGTCAGTAATTTATTTTTTAACGAAGATATGGTATTCATTCTAAGCGGAAATTTTTTTTATGTATTGAATATGCAGGGAGAGATGGTGAAAAAAATTGAAATACACAAAGAAATTGAAGGTTTTAACTTTGCTGAATTTTCACCCACCAGACGAGGGATACACACCGCTAATTTTGATAATTCATTTTTAAACTTTGAGAATAGAAAATTATACATACAGTTTTTCCCCATCAACGAAGATGAATTCTCAGATAAATACTATCAAAAACCATTTATTTGCGAAATAGATATTAAAAATCTCAAAGCAAAAATGTTAGAATACAAATATCCAGACTATTATTTAAAACAAAAATTTGGCCCCATGAATATTGCATATTTTCTGGAAACAAAGGATCTGTTCATATACAACTTTGTAAATTCTTCCAGTATTTATGTAACTAATAAAAATAGCAAAGAAAAAACCTGTTATGTTGTAAACAGTTCATACATTCCAAACATAACCCCTCCGGTTTCGAAACGCAAAAATTCTCCCAAAGAATTAAATGACTTTCTTTTTCGCTCCCCCAAATTCTTTCCATTGCAATATGATCACGGCAAAAATGTATTTTATCGTATTCAATGCTCTGAATTACCATCTTCAGAAAAAGAATTTTACTCTAATAACAGGGATTATTATTTAATGATAATGGGGCCTAATTTTAAGAAAATAAAGGAATTAAAATTGCCTGAATATTTTTATCCTACTGGTACAATTAGCAGGAATGGTTTGGTTTTTCAAAGAAGAAACCCTGGTATGGATGCAGGGGACTTTTTCTTATATTATAGATTAAAAATTAAATATGTTGAAAAAACTGATTAATAATATTTACAAATTATTAGAAACTGTTCGTTGTACTAAATTTAAAAACAATTGGAAATAAACTTGATATAAATAATAAAGAATTGTTACTTCGTAGTAATTTAAATTATAAAATATTGCGTATGACTGCAAAAGCAAACGACAAAGTTAAAGTTCATTACAAAGGAACATTAGAAAATGGTGATGTTTTTGATTCCTCAGAAGGTAAGGACCCATTAGAATTTACCCTGGGTACCGGACAGGTAATACCGGGTTTTGACAAGGGAATTGTTGGAATGGAAGTAAGTGAAACAAAAAAAATAGAAATACCTGCAGACGAAGCGTATGGTGAAGTAAGAAAAGAACTCATCCAAGATGTTCCCAAGGCAAACCTGCCACCAGAAATAAAGCCTGAGTTGGGCATGGAATTAGTTTCAAAAACTCAAGACGGACAGCAAATACCATTGGTAGTTACCAAAATAACCGATGAAACTATTACCGTGGATGCTAACCATCCGCTGGCAGGTAAAAACCTTACTTTTGAAGTTGAACTGGTTTCAATTGGATAAGTAAATACAACTAATAAAATTTATACAAGGCCTGTAATAGTATTTACAGGCTTTTTTATTCGTGAGACTCAAATTTCATAAGCATAGCGCAATGAAATTTGTAAGTCGGACGAACTAAGCGAAGCGTTCTCATGAACAAAGTGAGTAATCCCGATAGCAGAGCGTATCAGGATAAATGAGTTTTATACTCCGATGCTTGCATCGAAAATAAATAAATTCCTATATGGATACCTTGACAACTTGCGGTGGGGTAGTTCATTCGAAGTTATCCAATTTGTTGCTGATATAACTGATAATTTTCATCATCAAAAATGGCGAAAATAATTTTTTCGATATTTTGATTTTTGATCAAAAATTCATTAACTGTATTAACGGCAACTATTGACGCTTTATCTTTTGGATAACCATATACACCGGTACTTATATTTGGAAAAGCTATGGTTTTAATAGAGTATTGAACGGCCAGTTCAAGACTGTTCCTGTAACAAGATGCGAGCAAACCGGCTTCATTACCAGAGCCCCCATGCCAAACCGGGCCTACAGTATGTATTACATATTTTGCAGGCAACCGGTAACCTTTTGTAATTTTTGCATCTCCAGTTTTGCAACCATTTAATGTCCGGCATTCATTAACGAGTTCCGATCCGGCAGCTCGATGAATTGCCCCATCAACACCACTTCCCCCAAGTAAGCTTGTATTGGCAGCATTTACAATAGCATCTACATCAAGCTTTGTAATATCACCCTGATAAATTTCTATTTTTGCCATGTTTACCTGATTTGAGCACTCAGTTCTTTTTTATAAACATCCATCAGGTTTTGCATAATTTTATCTATCTGCTTATCAGTAAGGGTTGATTCAGGATTTTGTAAAATAAAGCTAACAGCATATGATTTTTTGTCATCATCAATATTTTTCCCTTCGTAAATATCAAATAAACCAACCTCTTTAAGTAATTTTTTTTCTGTTTTTTCAGCGAGTTCACTTATTTGAGCAAATGTAACTTTTTTATCAAGTAACAAAGCAAGGTCTCTTCTAACCTCCGGATGTTTTGGCAATTCATTAAAGGTTACCGAATTATTTTTTACAGCATTTACAAGTTTGCCCCAATTAAATTCTGCATAAAAAACTTCTTTTTTTACCTCGCATTTTTTTGTGATTTTTTTTGACAACAAGCCAAATTGACCAAATACGTCCTTACCACGAGAACATTCCAGTCCATAAAGGAAAATGTCATTATCAATTTCACTATATTTTACATTTTTCAGGCCAATTCTAAAAAACACCTTTTCAACATATTCCTTCAGGTTGAAAAAACTAGTTTCCCGTGCCGGTGATTGCCATGTTTGCTGGTTAATATTCCCGGTCAGCCATATAGCAAAATGCCGTTCTTCAATGTATTTATTCAAACTACCTTCTTCCGCATTGCCATTTAACATATAGCAATTTCCGAATTCATAAAACTTAAGGTCCTGATTTTGCCTGTTTATGTTGTGTCTGATTGATTCAAGCCCTCCAAACAACAATAACTGGCGCATACAGTTCAAATCAGAACTTAAAGGGTTTACAATGTTAATGGTATCTTCCGAAGATACGGTATTCATGTCTTCATAATAAGCTGATTTTGTTATTGAGTTACACATTATCTCTGAAAATCCGTTACCAGATAACAAACCGGCCACCTGATTGGTATATTTTTCAAAATCAGGGTTTGGGGTATACGTCAGGGTTGAATTAACATGCTCCGGTATTTCAACATTGTTATAACCATATATTCGTAAAATTTCTTCAATTACATCAGCCTCCCGGGTTACATCAACACGATATAAAGGAACCGATAATTCCATTGTTTCCCCTGTTTCCTTTTCTATGCTTATTTCAAGATTTTTTAGTATTTTTTTAATGATATCGTTAGGCAGTACTTTACCTATCAGTCGATTAATATTTTTATAGGAAACAATTACCTTGTTGGGCAACAATTTTTCAGGATATTCATCTATTATTTCCGAAGCTATTCTTCCTCCTGCATATTCTATAATAAGCAACGCCGCGCGTTTAATTGCCGTAATCGTATTTTCCGGGTCGGTACCCCTTTCAAACCTGAACGAAGAATCCGTGGATATGCCCAGTTTTTTAGCTGTTTTTCTAACTGAAACAGGATTAAAATACGCACTTTCAAGAAATACATTTGAAGTTTTTTGGGTAACCCCTGATTGAAGCCCCCCGAAAATACCGGCCAATGCAACTGGCTTACCGGCATCACAGATCATCAAATCATTCTCATCAATTTCATGTTCCGCTTCATCCAATGTTACAAATTTATTTTTTCCTTGCAATGTTTGAACCATAATTTTATTCCCTTCAATCAAGTCAGCATCAAAAGCATGCATAG
>JBNLCS010000270.1:0-3426 GCA_050303935.1 Bacteroidales bacterium | reverse complement strand
AATTTATAGAAGTTTGACTTTCATCAAACAGGCTTGCATAACTAAGATCGGTAGTGTAAATACCTAAATTTAAAGCCATCTTTTTGTTGGTAGTATAATTGTCTGCATTATCAATTGGATTGAGTAATTGTTCATTATATTCAGCCCCTGCTTTTTTAAGTAAATCTGCAGTTTCAATTGGTGAAGGCAAGGTGTAGAATATTTTCTTTGCTGTACTGATGTCGTCAAATATATCCTTATTAACCGTAAAGTCTTCAATGCTTTCCTCTTTCTGCGTTTCACCACTTCTGTTGCATGCGAGGACCAATATTAAAACCAATATTATTGATGAGATTTTCTTCCAGAGGTTCAGTACATGTTTAGACATATGAACAGTGTTTAATTAGTAATATCAATGCATTAGTAAAAATAGCATTTTTTTTTGAATTTCAAAATAACGCTTTTTTTATAAAGTTAACCATAAAAGTTAAAGAACTAAAATGAAAATGAATTATCTGTTAATAAACTATGATATTTTTGATCCAGATCATCTGTCCAGCCAATCAAGTATCTTGTAAATTCACCAATTTCCAGTGTTTGAATTTTTTTGGCATATGGGTCTTGCATAATGTCCCCGGGAAATAATTTTTTTGCTTGTTCAGCTTTTTTCCTGTCACGCCGGAACGGGGTTTCATAAAGGTCTGCAGCACCGTACAAGTGTAATATGTTATGAGCTATTTCACTCGGGTACTTGTAACTAACAACGGCGAATTCTATTTCTTCCGTTCCCAAAGTATTAATTGCAACCGACATATCTTCCTGGAAATAATTATTTACCATAAATAATAAAGCAACACTTTCTACATTGTTTTCATCACGCAAGTGGGCAATAAGACGCTCTTTATTTCTTGGATTTTGAACTTCAGGAATGCCATCCTTTTCTACAATATTAAATGTAGCCCCGGCACGTTTGGCAATATAATCGGCCCAATTATTCATTTCACGTATGCCGGCTTTAATGTTAGGTTCTGTTAATGATTCTTTTACAGATCCCCCGGGTAGCGATTTCTTGATGGTTGCATATTCCCCAATATAATAATCTGTCTTTATTTTAACTTGTTTATCGTATTTTTTGGCTTGCATCTCAAGCCATCTTACAGCCTGTTGCAAGGAGTCAAGTGTTGTTTGGATATCAAATTCAGTCCAGGGTGCTGTTTCTTTTGAATCTACAAAAATTACGTAAACTAGTATTTCATTTGTAAAGCCCTTACATACATTTTTATACATTCCTTTCCTGTAATCTATTCTTTTTGGGCCAAATGCCTGAAGGGTTATTAGGATACCAGTCAATAATAATATTTTATATGTTCTCCTCATCCAGTTAAATTCTTCTGTCACTAAATTATATAATTGATTTAAAAAATTGCACAAAAATTAACTTATTTCATGTTTTTTTAAAAATTATATTATTAACAGCGATTAACCCTTTTTAATTCTTTTTCAAGTTTTGTAAATAAAATTTGCAAATTGGTTTTATACCACATTCCTCGCATTTTGGTTTTCTGGCAATACAAATGTACCTGCCGTGTAATATAAGCCAGTGGTGTGCTTTTGAAATTAATTCTTCAGGAAAATACTTAACTAGCTGTACTTCAGTTTGGAATGGGGTTTTGGCATTGGTGGTTAAACCGATTCGGGCCGATACTCTGAAAACATGTGTGTCAACAGCCATGGCGGGCATATCATATACTACTGATGCAATGACATTGGCTGTTTTTCTTCCAACTCCGGGCATTTTTTGAAGTTCGTTGACATCGGATGGAACTTTACCATTAAACTCATTGGTTAATACCTTGGCCATTCCAACAAGGTGTTTTGATTTGTTATTGGGATATGAACAACTTTTAATAATCTCGTAAATTTCATCAGGTGTTGCATTGGCCAACAATTCAGCACTGGGGTATTTGTTAAAAAGGCGCGGTGTAATCATGTTAACCCTCTTGTCAGTGCATTGGGCCGACAGTATTACGGCAACAATTAGTTCATACGGTGAATTGTATAACAGTTCTGTGGAAGCATCTGGCATATTTTCAGAGAAATATTCGATTATTTTTTCAAATCGCTCTTTTTTTGATAATTGGGTGTTTTTTTTCATTTATTTTATTTCTATATTTCGCATCAATATGGTACTGATTGTTTTAATAGGCGTAAGGCAAATATGGGGATATTTGATGAAATAGCAGAAAGAAAAATTCAGGAAGCTATTGAAAATAAAAATTTTGATATCCTGGAGGGGGTTGGAAGTCCTTTGGATAATTCTGAGTATTTTTCGGTTCCCAAAGATTACCGTTTGGCTTTTCATATCCTGAAAAATGCCAATGCAGTTCCTGAAGAGATCCAGTTAAGAAAACAAATTATTAATATTAATGAGCTGATTCGTGACGAATTGTCTAAATCTGAAAAAGATGTGCTGATTGAAAGACGGGCTAAGCTATTAACCAAGCTGGATATATATTTGGAAAAATATAAAAACAGGCAGTAGTTTTCAATTAAATACAATTTCATAAAATTTAATTAATTCCTTTTCTTCTTTTTCCCAATTCAATTCATTTGAAGCTTTTTCAAGATTTCTTTTCCAAAAATTAACCAATTTTTTGTTCTTAATAATTTGATTGATTTCACCTGCAAGTTTTTCAGGGTCTTCTTCATTTGTAGTGGAACCTATTTCATAGCGGTCAACTATTTTTTTCATTTCAGGAAAAGAGGAGGCCAGAACAGGAACATTTGCTTGTATATAATCAAATATTTTGTTTGGTAAGGCATAATAATAATTCAATCCAAGGTTCTCTTCCAATGAAATTCCAAGATTGGCCAAACATGTATATTTATGTAACTTTTCATAAGGAACAACGCCTGTAAATATAATTTTTTTGTCTAATCCTTCTTCTATTACCAGATTTTTTAGTTTTTCTTCGATATCGCCCCGGCCAATAATAACAAAAATAGCATTGTTTATGTATTTCATGGCATGTATAGTTTTTTCCAAACCCCTTCCTTCATTTAGTGATCCCTGATATAAAATTATGAATTTGTCTTTGGGCAATTCAATATCTGTTATTCCGGTATATAGTTTCTTTTTAAATGGTAAATTTCGAATTGTTGTAAATTTTGTTTGATATTCTTTTTGCATGATACTGGCTATTGAATCACAAACGGTATATGCGTATTTTATTTTTGGTACAATGTAACTTTCTGTTTTTTTCCAGATTTTTTGCTTGAACATTCTACCTTGTAATTCAGGTACTTCAGTGAATAACTCATGACTATCAAAAACAAGTTTGACTTTTTTTATTTTCCCGGCTAGGAAACAGCCGGGTAAAGTATCCAGATCATTGCTAACAATGACATTCACTTTTTTAAATATCAAAAAAATAAATAATCGGATAT
>JBNLCS010000269.1:0-5167 GCA_050303935.1 Bacteroidales bacterium | reverse complement strand
ATTCCTTTTAATAATTCATTGTTAACTTTTAGTTGTGAAGGGTTTTCTGACGAAAATGATGTAGTAACAATGGCCAATACTATTCCGGTTTCAAAAATTGTAAATATATCAAAGTGAGTTGAATGTTTTTACATTTTTGCCTACATAGATAATTGCCGGTGTTTCGGCTTCTTTTGAAACATCGGTAATGTTTGTAAGGTCACCTTCAAATACTTTTTTCTTATCCGTTGAGATATTGCTTGCTACAATAAATTTCAGTTCGCTTCCAAACCCTTCTTTTTCTAAAAGCTCACATGTTTTTTCTAATAGTTTAAGGCCCATATATATCACCATGCACCCCCCTTCACGTAGAAATTCAAAATAAAGGTGAAGAGGAAAGATTTGTTCTTTTGCGAGAAAACCAGTTGTTAATACTATTGCACTACTATTGAAGCGTTGAGTGAGTGATATTCCACTCTCACAGGCCCCTGCCATTGCTGAAGTAATACCTGGAACTATTTCAAATGGAATATTTTTTGAAATCAAAAAATGTATCTCTTCACTACCTCTTGAAAAAATTAATGGGTTACCTGTTTTTAGTCGTACCACTTTTTTTCCTTCTTGCCAACTTTTATAAAATAATTGATTGATTTTTTCCAATCGAGCGCTTTGGTCCTGATGGTCACCATACGTTTTGCCAACATAAATTTTTTCAATGTGGCCTGGTACAAGTTCTAATATTTCATTTCCAAACAAACTGTCATACATTAATATGTCACATCCTTTAATATAACGAAATGCTTTGATGGTTAGCAGGTCAGGGTCCCCGGGGCCGGCACCAACAATTGCTACTTGTGGCTGTTCATAGGGTGAAAGAATAGTTGCAGGCATATGTTTGTTTAATTATATACAATCAAATGGATTAGAAAAAGAAAAATTATATTTAAGTTTATTCATAAGTTTACTGCTATCAACAATTTTAAATTTACATTCATTTTCTTTTTTAAACAAGGGTGGTTTCAATTTATACTTATTTGCTGAAAAAAGATAAAATTCTTCTCTTGTTGGATGTTCAGGCATACAGGCATTGTAAATGGCCCCAAATTCATTTTTAGCTACAATTGTATGTACTATTTGCAAGCAGTCTTTAAGATGTATAAGATTTACAGGTGCTTTGGCATTTGCTACATTGATTTTTCCACTTAAAAAATTGGCAGGGTTTCTTTCTTCGCCAATCAACCCTCCAAACCGTATTACTGTAGTCTTAAGTCTCTGTTTTTCAAGGTACAATTTTTCGGTTTTCAACAAAAGTTTTCCTGATTCTTTATTTGGAGGTAGTTTACAGCGTTCATCTACCGTTTTATTAATATCTGGGTAAACAGAGGTTGAACTAATAAAAATTACATTATTGATAGCGTACCCGTTTATTTTACTAATTATGTTTTTATTAATTTCCTCGAAATGAGTAGGGTTCAGGTTTTTTCTTCCGGGTGGAATGTTAATGAACAATACGTCAGTTCTAAAAAAGTCGGCGCTATAGTCATCATTTATTGTTGGATTAAAGTTTATTTTATAGGCCTTGAAATTCTCCGAAGCAAAACTTTCTAACTTTTCATGGCTTGTTACTGAACCGTTTACATCAAAGCCTTTTGATATAAGATACCTCGCAAGGGGCAAACCCAGCCAGCCACATCCTAGTATACTTATCTTCTTTTTCATAATAAAGTTTAACGCTAATTAATACGCTTTGTTTTTGTATTTATATAGAAAACCAAGAGTTTTTCATGTATGATTATCAAATTTACCTGGGGTGCGAGTGTTTCATAAGTATACTTATGGAACATAATTTTGTATAAAATCATCATTCTAACAAAATTCTAGTTTTTTCCGGGAATACCACACGGGCCACGGTTCAGTTTATTAACAATCGGAACAAAGTGGGGCTCAGGAATAAAAGAGATATACCTGAGTTCTATCAGTGCAATTTCCTAACAAAGGTTTTATCTGTCAAATAATTATGTATCTTAACGCCATATTTCATTAAGCATGGGTTTTCCAAAAATAAATAATTCAAGCGTAAAAACATATCTTGACCGGGCAGGTATGGTAAAACAAACGGCTGAGCAGATTATCAAAGACTTTGGCTTGTTTGGTATTGATATTCATTTTTCCGGAAGCATAAATAATGCGTATGATGAATTGCATGAGCAGTTAGTGGAGCAAGTAACTTATCTGCTGGAAATTAATTCTCAGAAACTCTTAAGTGTGCTATATCAAATTGATGTTAATGAAAAAAAGATGCTGGATTCGCAAAACGATTTTCCGCAATACGATCATGTAGAGTTAATTGCCCATGAAATAATTGTGAGGGAACTCAAAAAAGTTGTTACACGGGATTATTTTAGGAACAATCCGTAGAAAAAAGATAAATGCCTGTTTTTTACAGGCTTCAGTCTAAATGGCTTTATACAATATACAATTATTCCGTGTAAAACATTTTCTTCGTAAATACTTCAATATTATTTGCAGATTTTACTTCAAGCCTGTAAAAGTAAATTCCTTTTGAAAGGTTTAACCCACTTTCACCTTTGTTCCATTCAACCTGATATAATCCAGGGATCTGGGCTTTATCAACCAGTGTAATCAGCTTTTGTCCCATCATGTTATAGATCGATAAATTCACTTTTGCACTATTCGCCAATTGATAATCGATATATGTTCTTTCAGAAAAAGGATTTGGATAATTCTGTCGAAGTGTTGAAGTAATAATGGTTTGGACATCTTCTACTGGAAGTACATAATTTCCTTCAATATCGTCAAGACCAGGTGAACCTCCGTAGTATAATGATCTTCTCCAGTATTCAGGCAATGTTTGGTCATTTACAGGGTTTAATTCGGTTGGTACTAAAGTGAACCCTTGCCCATCTGCACCTGTTGGCCATAATTCCCCATCATTATAACGCAATGAGATTATCGTATCACCATTAGTGGGTTCTGTTACTTTGATCCATTCCCCATCATTGTTTAACTGACCTTTGTACTCATCAAAAGGCATAAAGCCAAATAAATCGTAAAAATAGATATCTTCGGAAGCCAATACAATAAATTCACCAGGTTCAAGTGGTGTGTCCTCAGGGAAAGTATATTCAATACCATCAACAAATTGTACCCCACTCATATTAATGGTAGAGGTGCCTGTGTTTTTAATTTCGATGAATTCAAATTTGCTGTCATCAATGGAATCTATATCAACAGGGTGATAATGGATTTCTGTGATTTTTAAATAGTTATATTCGTCGGGGATCATAAAAAAGCTGTTTTTTAAAGCACTCCACTGATTATTATAAAATGCCCGTGCCTTAATATTCAAAGATCTGTCAATGTTTATTTCTCCTGAATACGCTATTGCATCTGTTGTAAGTACACCGCCTGACGACTGGTCACTGGCAACGAGTGTGGGCAATATGAGAAAATCAGAACTTGTGGTGGTAAGGTTTAACCCATGGATTGCCAAAATATTTTCTCCAGATTGTAAGGTGTTTATATATTGAGAAATAGTAAAGTCTACTGCTGAATTTGCTTCATTTCCTGTTGTTGCAGAAGAATTCCATTCTGGTGTGCCAGGAGCATTTATTTCTGCAACCTTGGTGCCATTTATATATGCAATAAATCCATCGTCATATCTCATGTATAAATTTAAAGTAGTAAATGTACTTAAATCATCTTCATCAACGGTGAACGGTATTCTGATATAACAAGACGTATTTGGATTTGACGTGCTTCCATCAGTCATGGCATCTTCCACATCTATTGAAATATATGATTGATATCCGCTCGAATTTTCATAGCCCACACCTCCTGGTGAACCCGTTGAGCTTCTCCATGAATCGTCATTATAGCTTGCGCTGGCACGCCACGTAGTGCCTATATCGCTGGTTGGTACCAGTGCTTTTTTTGCCGCACTGGCCTGGATCAATACCGTTTCTTTTGTACTGGGTTCTGAAGTCCATTCAACCGGGTCGCTTCCGCTTGTTGTATAATAAATTGTACCCTGATTTGTTGACATGCTCAGGATATCACCGTTGCTTACTTTTCCTCCTGAAGTTTCATTACTGTTTACCATGAAAACCGGGGCATCTACGTTGGGAAATAAACCAACACCTCTTAATTGTTCTATAAACACACTAGTCCGCTGGGGAAAATATGTGTTTAACATAAAATCTCTCTGTGGTAACCAATGATCTTCTTTGGAATAAAGCTCAAATGGCCCCTGTTGTTGATGCTGATGTACATCGCGCCTGTAATCACCCCATCTTGCCGACTCAGCAATTATAGCATTTTCAATTATTATAGCCCTTTTATTCCATCGTTCAATATTTTTTTCAGGTGTAAGCATACCCCCGTCATAAAAATGCTTTTGAGCTCTGTCTGCTACCCGACGTTTAAATTCATCATTTTCTGTTAATCGCTGGAATATATAACTTGGGCATCCATCATTAAACTCGTTTGTAACATTTTGGTCAACTTGTTTCACCATGTGTTCATTGTCCCAACAGAAAAACTTAAATCCATTTCCCGGATCGGTCCTGTTCCTCATTGCAGCCCAGTTATGGTGGTCCCAATCGGTATTTCCTCCATAAAAATTAATTAACATATAGTCTATCAGGTTGTCAACATCAACAAGGGCCATTAATTCAGGATTTTTTGAACCATCAGGGTTTTTCCCCTGAATATGTAAATAATTCGTATTATTTTTTATGTTATCGTCAACTGCTGATAACAAACTATTCCAGGCTGACATTTCACCGTCTACAGCTTCGCTATAGTCTTTAATTACATCAAAATCTTCCGGTTGTCCTTCAAGGTAATTTGCGGCGAAGTCTGCGTCCATTCTTTCAGAAGGTGCATAAATACCCCAATACATACCATTAACAAATAAATGAACGTATATGGAGTTACCTGAAGGATGCCCTAGATCACGCTGAGTGTCCTTGGTCCATATGTCTCGTTGATATTGTGACCGTTGCCTTTCTTCATGCGAATGGTGTATCCAAGAATTTCCAAATCCTGCTCTCAACGTGATTGAATTGAAACTTTTTGCAGCATCTTCACCAAATAATGGGTAATTAAATCGTGACGGGCCGTATTCACTTTTAAATACTAGCCTGAAAGAATGTTTTGGTGATTT
>JBNLCS010000268.1:0-5981 GCA_050303935.1 Bacteroidales bacterium | reverse complement strand
TAGAATTATTAATTTTATCAAGGTCTGCCTGGAGGTTTGGGGTCATTTGACCTTTTTTATCCATGAGTTCAACCGTTCCTTCATAATCACCGTTCCCTTGAAGGGTAAGGATTATTTCTGTTAAAGAGGTCATGGCATTTTGCATATTTTCGAAATTTATACTGTATGTGCCATCTTCATTTTTTGTAAATGCTTCTTTTTCCCTGAAATAGTTAAATCGAAGCAAGTTGGCTTGTCCGTGTGCACTTGAAGTCCCAAATCGGATAGACCTGAATATTCCGGCCATGAATGTAACATAGTTGTTCATTAAATCATTATCCAATTCACCCCAGTTATGTAAGCTTGTTACCATGTAAAGTCCAAGAATATCAGCTTTGCCTTCTTCCAATGCAGCATATTTTTCTTTCAGGGCTTCCCTTACAGTCCCTTTATTGTTTATTGTTTCTTTTATTCCCAGGCCATGGGCAACTTCATGGAACATTACGTTTTCAAAAAACGCATCAAAGGTGACATGCTTACGTTGGTCCTCACTTATTAATACATCTGAAATAGGCACTAAGATTTTTTCAAATTTTGCTTTCATTGAATTTTTTAGTTGTAACCTTCTGCTTCCTTTTTCAAGGTGTACCCTTTCATCATTTGGTAGATTTATTGCAATAGTTTTTGCACCGGCATTACAATCACCGGCATAGTAAAGCACATCGTAAGCACCAAGGTCCGAATTTGTCCCGGGCGATTCAGCTTTGTATATTTCGGGTACAGGTAAATCCTCCTGTAAACGGGGCAACATTCCGGCATATTTGTCTAACCGGGCACTCCAGTCAAGGTCTTTAATTAATATATAAGCCTCAAACGCTGTTTTATACCCGAAAAGCCCGTCTTCATAATTTTCTATTGGTCCTACCACAAAGTCAATCTGGTTGGTTTTCATGTCCATCCATGCCATGTCACTTTCTAAATAATCATTCGTTAAAAGTGCTTCTGATCTCAACTCAAGGTACCTTTTTAATCCGGGATCAATGGCAAAAGTTGAAGCCTCTTTGATTAATTTTGAAGCACGTACGAGCGGTTCGTTAAAATATTCTGAATATGGAATTGTATATAGTTCACCTTTTTTGTTCCTGCGGATCATCGTATATAAACTGCTTTTGTCTTCGCTTATAAAATTATCAAACTCTTCTTTGGTCATATCGGGAGGATAAAAATTTGCACCGGCAGGTTTTGGCCCTATGCCATTTATAAATGGTTCATTCCCGTTTAATCTTTCCCAGGGACCGTAATTTAATTCAATAAATTTTCGCGTGTATCTATCATCTATTGTGTCCAGAAATTCTTTGGGGTCCCCGAATGCCTGGTGCCAAAACAACGTGTCCATAATTTTGGCTGCTTCAACTAACAGGGGTAGCATCTTTCTTTCCTTTGTATCCAATATATCCAGGTTGCTGGTGAGCATAAATTCAGCAAATTGATCAACTTTTTCTTTCATTATTTTATTTTCGTTTTGTTTTTTGGAAATCTGATTATAACATGAAGAAACGATGAAAATTAAAACAAAAGCGTTTAAATATTTTTTAAAAGGCATAATAGTATAGTTTAATAGTAATAACAATATTCAAAAATAAGTGTTGGCTTTTATTTTTAAAATTTATAATTATCATTTTTTATTTCATATTTTCGAAACTTTTATAATGTATCAATAAAATGTAGGTTTGTTTAAAATAAAAACCTGCGTTAATGGAGCATTTTAGAATGATTTTGCTTGTTTTTTAATAACAGTAAAATATAACAGGGATATAGTTAAAATTTAATATTTTGAATAAAGTTGTGGAACATAGGTCTCCTGATAAGAATACTATTATTGACCGTAAATCGAATAGAAGAAAGTTTGTAATGCATGGTTTCTTTTTTTCCACAGCAATACATGTGGCCGAACCGTCAACAACCCTTCCTTTGATTATTAAGTTTTTTACCAGCAGTAACGTGACCATAGGACTTTTTTCGTCACTGGTGAGGGGGGGGGCCGTTTTAATGCACTTGTTTATGGCATACTTTGCCCAATCATATAAAAGGGTGATGCGTCCCCTGCGTATTTTATTTTTTTTTCGTTTTTTAGCATGGTCGAGTGTAGGGTTTACAATTTTTTTCCTGGGAGAAAGAAATCCAAAATTAGCATTAAAACTTGTTGGTTTGGGATTGTTCCTTTTTTCATTTGTTGCAGGTTTTGGTACCATTTTGTTTCATGAAGTGTTAGGGAAAATATTTACAAATAAATATCGCGGGGTTACCTGGGCATACCGACAACAATTTATGGCTTTAGGAGGTATTTTCAGTGCTTTTCTTTCGGCATATATTTTTTATCATTTTGAAAAACCTTTTTCGTTTGCATTGGTGTTTTTAATCAGTGGTTGTGTTATGGCCATTGGGTATCTTTTCTTGGGGAGTGTCAAGGAATATAGCAAAGGCAAGGTAAATAAACGTGAACAAAATTTTATGGTGTTCTTGTTGAACTCTTTTAAATTATTAAAAACCGACAAGGTTTTAGCCTATCAAATTATCGTATGTTTTTTATCATTTTCATATTTGTTGGTATTCCCGTTTATAGTAACCCAGGCTAAAATAGAATTAAAAATTGCTGGTTTAACATTATCATCCTTGATCCCCTTTTTGGCAGGTAGTTTTTTTGGGAATTTTATGTGGGGCCGTTTATCAAAAAAGGGAAATGACAAACGGATTGTTCAATTATCATTTATATTTATTATAGTTTCACTTTTTATATCAATGTATGCATACGAAATTTACTCGTTTTCACTAATATATCTTTTTGCCGGTGCTGCACAAGACGGTTTCAGGTTATCTTTTAAAAATTTGGTTTTGGGTATTTCACCAGAGGAAAAACGGCCTGTTTATTTTGCTGTTCAGAATAATCTTACTTCACTGGCTATGTTTCTGTCAGTACCCGGTGGATTGGTACTGGATTACACCAGTTTAACGAATGTAACATTAATTGCTATGATTATGTTACTTATCGGTTTTGTTATGAGCTTTAAACTGGTGAATTTAAAATAAAATGTATTTACAGGTATTTTTGGATTTTGTCAATAAGGTTATTACTGTTATAAGGTTTTACAATATAATCAGTGGAACCGGCTTCTTTTGATTTTTTTATGTCTTCGGGCATTGAATAAGCCGTTTGCACTATTATAGGGACTTTTGGGTTATGTTTCCTTATTTCGCGGGTGGCATCAAACCCATCCATCACGGGCATCTGGAGGTCCATCAGGATCAAATCGATATTATCCTGGTTTTCTGTGAAATAGGTTATCGCATCCTGCCCATTTTTACAATGCGAAATTTTGGGGTTATGAACGCTTAGTACCTCATCAATGTATTGAAAATTAAAACTGTCGTCTTCAACAATGAGAATGTGTTTTTTAGACCAGTCTATTTCTTTTTCGATATCATGTTTTACATGTTCAACAATATAAGGCTTATATGGTATGGTAAAAACAAACCTGGAACCATACCCGGTTTTTTGGTTTATATTTTGAATTCTTTCATTAATCAGGTTTTGGTTTGTGAAATCTTGATACAGGGCTTCTTCTACCCATATTTTACCATGCATAAGCTCTATAATACTTTTAGATATCGCTAGTCCAAGCCCGGTGCCGCCGTACTTTCTTGTCCGGCTTTCATCTACCTGCCTGAACCTTTCAAAAATTAACTCCCGTTTTTCAGGGGGAATACCAATACCCGTGTCCTGTACATAAAACCTGAGGTAGTTTTCTTTTACTGTGTATCCAAGCTCAATAATTCCTTTATGGGTGAATTTAATGGCATTGGTGATTAAATTGGTGATTATTTGTTTTAATAAGGAAAAATCTGTTGAAATGATGCTTTCGTCATTTGGTAAATATGTTTCAAGCAATAATGGTATATCTTTTTTAATATAATTATCAATTCTGAATTCAAAATCGGCTACTATAGATTTAAGGAATTCATTTAAGCTATCTTTGGTTTCATTCACTTTCACCTGGTTAGCCTCAAATTTTGAAATATCAATAATATCCGTAATAATCTGGATTAATTGATTGCTTTTTTCCTGAATAATATCAATATATTCAACTTTTTTTTCCATTGCCAGGTCTTCTATTTTTAGCAATTCACCAAAACCTTGTATGGCATTAATGGGGGTTCTTATTTCATGACTCAGGTTTGCCAAAAATGACGTTTTCAGATTATCAGATTCTTCTGCTCTTTCCTTTTCAACAATCAATTGTTCTTCCAGGTTTTTTCTGTGAATTATTAAAGAGGCCTGTTGAATAAATGTATCAACGAAGTTTTTATCTGTTAGCCCGGTACCGTTTTTCAGAAAAATAATAAATAAACCGGTTATTTTTTTATTTTCTGAAATAGAGAGAATGTATTTATGTTTAATCTTTAACTCATCAAAAAGGGTTTCAAAATTTGCCTGTTTCAATATATTTTTACCTTCGCGGGTACACGATATTATTTTCCCCTGGTATAATTTATCATTGATGGATTTTTCGTTAATAATTTTATCAAAAATTTTATTTTTGTTTAACAGGTTTGTTATTTTTAAGGCCTGTTCAGAATTATTGGATGTTTCAAACCATGATTCTTCGTAATTGGAGGTTATAACGTAGGCGATAATGCTATGATCGAGCTTTTTTTCCAGTGTTGAGCAAAGAAAATTAAATATTTCCTTTTTGGAATCCATCTTGAGCAGGTCAAGGGCACTGGAGGTGAGTGTAATGAGGTTGTTTTTATACTCTCCTTCTCTTTCTTCTGCAATTTTTTTATCAGTTATATCTCTTGAAATGCCAAATAAACCTTCTATTTCCCCTTTACGGTTAAATAATGGTAATTTAGTTGTTGATAACCATCTCAAATTACCATTGAGTGTACTCCCTTTTTCTTCTTTATTGATAATAGGTATACCTGTTTTTATAACATGCATGTCATCAGCAAATTTCTTTTCAGCTAATTCTTTATCATAAAAGTTAAAATCAGTTTTACCAATAATCTCATTTGGGGTGGTATGAAAAATCTGGGTTAGGTACAAACTTGCCCTCAAAAAACGTGCTTTTTTATCCTTAAAATATATTGAATCAGGAAACTTATTTAATAAAGTTTGAAATAAGTTCCGTTCATATACAATGGTATCTTCGGCTTCTTTTAGCCTTGTATAATCATTAAAAGTGAACAATGCCCGTTCATTGTCCAGGTTAAATGCTGTTATTAAAAAGTGCTTTTCTGTATCTTTTAGGTGTGTTTTAAATTCAATGGATAATTGTTTTGTGAAAATGTTCTGGAATAAATCAACTGGTAGATGTTTCTTACTAATAATCTGTGTGACATTCTTACCTATAATTTCATCTGCTTTTAAATAAGAAATTTCAGTAAAATATTTGTTGATACTGGCAATCTTGTTTTTGTCAAAACTGTGGGGTGAAGGTACTTCAAGTATTATAATTCCCAGTGGTATATTGTTCAGGAGTTTTTGTCCCACCTCATCATTAAAATCATACTTTATGGCGTTGCCAGCCCCTTTCTTTTCATCCAGCCTGGCTTCAAGTTCTTCAATGTATTTTTTTAAAGATTTAACATCATTTTTTATTCTCATCATTTGAAAATCAATTAATTCACACAGGGTCTTATTATAAATATATATAAATTTTATGATATAACCTAAATATCAGAATTATAGTTCCTGACACAAAAAAATAGGGATATAAAAGAAAGTTGAATTATTTAAGGTATCACTTTTTTATATATTTCGTATATTCAGGTGTTAAATTTGTACCAGTTAAAAACTTAAAATACAGATAGTGAAATATTTAAAATATATAATTATTTCCTTTTTTATAATAATTAAGCCTTTGTTTGTTAATGCTCAGATTATTAAAGAGTTCTCTTCTGACCCCCTGGTTTTTATTGATGAGTTTGAAGATTTCATGACA
>JBNLCS010000267.1:0-1794 GCA_050303935.1 Bacteroidales bacterium | reverse complement strand
CGTTGATTTACCTGCACCATTTGGCCCAACTATGGCCATTAATATCCCTTCAGGAATAGCAAGGTCTATATCCCACAGTACAGGCTTATATTTATAAGCTACGGTTAAATCGTCAACCTGAACAGCAATTTTCTGGTTCATAAAATTTTATTCAAAATAGTTTATTTCAAAGCATTTACAATGGTATTCATGTTATATTCAAACATGCCTGTATACGTTCCTTCCTTGGTTTTTGGGCCGCCAAGCGCATCCGAAAATAATTCACCTCCAATGGTTACTACAAAGCCTTTGTTCTTAACCGATTCCTGTAATGCCTCAATATTCCTTCTGGGCACTGATGACTCAATAAATATGGCTTTTACCTCATTCTCAACAATAAAATCAGCAAGATCCTGAACATCCTTCACCCCCGCTTCAGAAACCGTACTAATGCCCTGCAAGCCCATTACCTTAAATTTAAATGCCCTACCAAAATATTGAAATGCATCATGCGCCGTAATTAAAATCCTTTTTTCGGAGGATAATTCTTCAGACTTATTTTTTAACACGATTTTTACCGAATCAAGATGGAATATGAACCTTTTATAATTGCCCGTGTAAATGGATTTATTTTTGGGGTCTTGTGAAATCAATGTGTTTTTCACATATTCACCTGAAATACGCCAGATATCAATATCGAACCAAATATGAGGATCATAATTGGAAACAAAACTTTTTGATTGGATTAACAATTTATGATCCAATGTATCTGCCAGTGCAACTATATTGACATCTTGCTGCTTCATTTTTTCAAATACATCAACAAGTTTTCCTTCAAGGTGCAAGCCGTTATATATTACCAAGTCAGCATTGTGTAACTTGTTAACATCCCCTTCGCTGGCTTTATATAAATGCGGATCTATACCAGGCCCCATTAATCCGTTGACATTTACCGCATTTCCTCCAATCTGCTTAACCAAGTCAGTAATCATGGTTGTGGTTGTAACAATATTAAGTTTATCGGTAGATATCTTATTGCTTGAATTGCATCCAATTAAAAAGAAAGTTAGAAGAAATATCTTATTAAACGTAACTTTTAGTATCTGTCGCATAATTTTTCATTTTATGGGGTTAACGTATATTATACCTGAAATATCATTATTTAATAACAAATGCTTTTCATGAACAATAACTTCTGTCATTTTCTGATTTGGGTACTGTTTCTCCAATTTGATTTTACTTTTTATGGTAATTTCATTCTTATTAAAAAAATCGAAAAAATCTTTTTCTGAGCTAATTAATCTAGCTACTTCATAATATTTACCTTCAGTAGCATTGCTTAACAACACTTGGCCTTGTCCTTCTTTTACTATACCTTTGGCATCAGGTATTGGGTCTCCATGCGGGTCAAATCCAGGGTTGCCCAAAAAAATGTTTATTTTTTCGGTTAGAAATTCAGAAGTCTGGTGTTCCAATAATTCAGCTTCCCGGTGTATTTCGTGTAAACTCATATCAAATATTTTGTACAAAAAAGTTTCCCACAAACGATGTTTCCGAACCACTTTTAGTGCTATCTCTTGTCCTTTTTCAGTTAATTTCAGGGCTTGGTATTTTTTGTATCTCACCAGGTTTCTACCGGATAATTTACGGGCCATATCCGTTGCTGCCGCATTTGTTATACCGAGTGTCCTGGCAATGCTACCAAGCCTTGTTTCCCTATCATTTTGTTCAAATTGGTATACCACTTTTATAAAATTCTCAGTTGCAATCGACATTTTTATCGTATGTTTAATAATAAATTTAAGTATACTTAAA
>JBNLCS010000266.1:0-2472 GCA_050303935.1 Bacteroidales bacterium | reverse complement strand
TTATTACTTATAACATGTTGGAATGTTCAGAATTACATAATAGTGAAGATACGAAGATGGTTATTTACCTAGAACAAAAGTATATTAAAATTAATCCGGTTTTATGGCAGTTATCATTTAATCTACCGCCAAGAAAATATTTTAATTATAAATTTATTATCCCCATCATTGGATTTCTGTTCAATTCTTTTTTTGTTCTTTCACAATCTAATTCAATGAAATTTGAATACCTTACAGCAGACAATGGCCTGTCAGATAACACCATACAATGTATACACAGGGATAGTAAAGATTATATTTGGATCGGCACAACAAACAAAGGCCTTAATAAATATGACGGTAATAAAATAACCATATACGAAAATACAAGCGGTCAGTCCGGATCGATTAGTGATAATTGTATACGATATATTTACGAAGACAGTAAAAATAATTTATGGATCGGTACCAAAAATGGTTTAAATTTATACGATCCTAAAACCGAATCCTTCAAAGTATTCAAACACAATTATCATGATACAATTGTTAATGATATCAATTACATTACATGTATTTTTGAAGATACAAAAGGTAATTTATGGACTACGTATAATACTGGTATAGGTCTTATTAAATGGAACTACAAAAAAAACAGTTATGTTCAATATCGCGTAAAAAATTCTTCTAACGAATACCTTACAAATAGTTTTACATCAATCCGGGAAGATTCAAAAGGAAACATCTGGATTGTTTCAAAAGGTCCTGGCATTTACCAATTTGAACCGAGAACCGGAAATTTCATTGCTTACAATGATCCGGATATCGATTTTGGAATAAATCTTAGCAAAAAAATATGTATTGACCAGAATGATGTAATATGGATTGGTTCTAATGGGACAGGATTATATTCTTTTGATCCTTCAACTGGTAAATTCAGACATTTCGGTATCGACTTGGATACTAAAGGGCCCAACAACCATTTGGTTAGTGATATCATACAATATGATAATTATAATTTATTGATTGCAACAGACCAGGGAGGTATAAACCGTTTCAATATGATTTCGGAAACATTTGAATATATCGTATACGATGAAAAGTATAGTCACGGGATCAATTGCAATGGTATTATGACCTTACATCAAGACAAGGAAAGAATTTTGTGGGTTGGCACTTCCAGGGGAGGTGTAAATTACTATAATCCAAAAAATTACAAATTTAAATCATATATTCATCAAAAAAATAATTTAAACTCAGTATCGTATGATATTATTGGCTGTTTTTATGAAGACTCAGAAGGCTTAATCTGGATTGGCACTGATGGTGGTGGTGTTAATGTTTATGATCCTGAAACGGGGAATTTCAGGGTTTTTAAGCATAACCCTTCTAATCCATATAGCATAAGTGGTAATGTAATACGTTGTATAACTGAAGATAACGATAATGAAATATGGATAGGGACATGGGATGCCGGACTTAACCGATATAATAAAAAAACTAAAAAATTCTATCATTATTTCAAAGACAATAATGATACATCAAGTATTTCCAGCAACACTATATGGCATTTAAAAATAGACCATAATAATAATATTTGGTTAAGTACCTATGAAAAAGGGATTAACATATTTGACAAAAACAAAGGAATTATTAAACGGTTCTTTGCTAATCAAAATGATTCAAAGGCCCTGAGTAATAATGATGTCACCCTGATTTACGAAGACTTTCAAAAAAACATTTGGCTTTGTACGCACAATGGAATAAACCTTTATGACAGCATAGATGATTCATTTACAATTTATAAAAACTTTCCGGATAATGATATCGGGGCATTTCATAGAGATAAAGAAGGAAAATTGTGGGCAGGAACTGGAAATAAAGGCCTCATTTTGTTTAATTTGGATGGTACCATCAGTAAAACATATGACAAAACAAATGGTTTACCTGATAATACAATTCATGCTATTGTAGAAGATGACCATGGAAATCTTTGGATATCAACAAATAAGGGGATCAGTCACTTCAATCAAAAAACTAATAAATTTAGAAATTATAATAAAAATGATGGATTACAAAGCAACATTTTTTTCCAGCAGTCTTTTCTAAAAACCAGAAGTGGAGAGATATATTTTGGGGGATATAATGGGTTTAATTCTTTTCATCCAGACAGCATTAAAAATAATGACTATATACCAAAAGTATACATAACTGGTTTTAGATTATTCAACAAATCCGTTTCCTTTGGAATTCCAGGATCACCATTACAATATCATATTAGCGAGACAAAAGAAATAACATTATCCTGGCGTGAATCAATATTCTCATTTGATTATACTGCTATTAACTATACCCGTCCTGAAAAAATCAAATACGCTTACATTATGGAAGGTCTTGAAAAGGAATGGAATTATGTGGGAAATAAAAGAGATGCAACATACACAAATATGAGGGCAGGAGAATATACTTTTAGGGTAAAAGCTTCTAATAACGATG
>JBNLCS010000265.1:0-5353 GCA_050303935.1 Bacteroidales bacterium | reverse complement strand
CTTTTTTGACAGCCTCTTACTTCATTACTATTATTCAATCAAGAATTACTAATTATTCCATCCGGGGTTTTGTGTTAATTCAGCCTCCAGGTTGGCATCAATAATGGTCTGTGGTATTGGGAATAGGTTCCAGCCTTTAGCTTGTACATTAGCTCCCTGGAAAAATTCATTCTCAGTACCTGCAAAATAGGAGTACTTATTTATCTGGTCAATAGCTACTGTACCTCCCATACGTAAAAGTGTACACCAACGTCTTTCTTCAAAAAATAATTCACGGGCACGTTCAGCCAATATTAAATCAAGATTTACATCACCAGCAGTAACCAGATAGGAGCACTTGGCCCGGTTTCGCAATATATTGATATCATCAGCTGCAAGAGCATTTTCACCCTTAAGCATATGGGCTTCAGCACGTATCAAATATGTTTCGGCCAGGCGACATGCATATTCATCACGATACATATTGGAACGGTCGCCACCATCCTCTAAGTCTTCATATCCCCAGTCATCAATGGGTGCAAATTTTGTCCAAATGGGATATAGTCTTTCAAGTGTATTTGCATCAAGCATATCAACTGTAACAGTATCTCCATAATATGAAGATGAAGTATCCTGACAAACCAGCTCTCTACGCATATTAGCAGGAGAATTTCGCATATCATCCCAGTAATTTCCTTCCCAAATCACATCCTGGACATAATCAGTAGGTGCATAAAACGAAACACCGCGGCCACCAACGTAGGCATCAACTTGAGAAGGCCATGGAGAATCATTTGATTCTTTATGTGCAGCATTCCATTTTGCATCCCTGGGAACAGGTGACATATTACGAGGATAGTTTAGAAAACCATCACCTTCAAACTCAACATAAATGGGGTAATCGTTTTGAAGTGTCCATAAGGCCTCAGTATTTCCTTCTGCATAGTCCAGGTTGCCGCGTTGGAATAAATCAAAAAACACATCACCATTTTCATAAAAATTATCTACTCCATTGAAATCATCCGATGCTCCATCTGAAGCACGACTTCCAAAACGTTCGGTCATTAACGAATGTAATTCAGTAGCTTTGGTTGCATTTTCAATGGATTTATCCAGGTAAGCGGCATCATTTCCCTTAATGGTTGCCAAGGCTAAATAAGCTTCAGCCAAATAATGATATGTAGCACCTTTGGCAACACGTCCGGCCTCTGTGGGATAATCAGGCATTCCTTTAACAGCATCTTCAAGATCTTGAATGGCAAATAAGTATGTTTCTTCCCTTGTAGATCTTACAAAATCATACTTAGGAGAGGTATATAATTTATCAACAATTGGAACACCTCCAAATAATTCACCCAGTGTAAGATAAGCCAATCCTCTGAAAAATTTCGATTGAGCAATCACATAGTTATAAGCATATTCATCGGTCCAGTTGAAGTCACTGTTTTCAACGCCTTCAAGTGTTGTATTGGCATAACTTACCAATTGATAAAATGCATTCCATATGTTGTTTACTTCACTTTTCAGAGGTGACCATAAACTAAAGTTTGATAAACCATTGGCATTACCTCTCCAATAAGGTTGATCAATATAATCAGTTCCCGGACCTTTCATAAAATAATCATTTTGGAACCAATACCTGATATGAACATACATATTTGTAATACTGGCATCAACCTGCGACATTGTATTGAACGAGTTCTCGATGGTATAAAATGTAGTTGGTTTCTCTTCAATGAAACCGTCATCATCACATGCAGATATAATAAACAGCAAAGACAATAAATAAGTGTATAAATATATTTTTTTTGTTTTCATTTTCATACTATTTAAATTTAAACTAGAATGTTAAATTGATTCCTGTTGTATAGGTTGCCGATAAAGGATATCCATATCCATATCCACCGGAACTTAATGTCTGACCAGTTTCCGGGTCTCCACCTTCCCAGCCTGTTATGGTCAACACATTACTAGCAGCAACATATATCCTTAAATTACTAATATTAAGTTTTTGTATCCAGGATTGATTGAAATTATAAGATAAACTAATATTTTGTAATCTTACAAAGGTACGGCTTTGAAGTGGTCTAAACTTATCGTCAGCATAATTAATCCTTGGGTAAATATTGCTTTGGTTTTCTTCTGTCCACCAGATGTGATTAAAATTATTATCAAAACTTACATCGGTCATAGTACGGTAAGCATACAGGTTAACTTTTTTATAATAATCCTTACCTCCAAATATACCGGTAAACAATGCATACAATTCAAAATTTTTATAAGTAACTGTGTTTGCAAAGGACATACGGAATAGATCTTTATCCCATCCCAGGATAGTCCTGTCGTTCTCATTAATTGTATCATTACCATCTATATCTTTGAATTTCACATCCCCAGGAACACCACCATTAATATCAACATAATCTTCATCACCTGTCATCTGTATAATACCGTCTTCTTTGTATCCGTAAATAACGCCCAATGATTTTCCTAGAAAATAGCTATTGGCCAGATCGTCTTCTCCATCACCATATAGCTCAACCAATTTATTTCGATTCATATAAAATATAATATCTGAATTCCATTCAAGGTTGCTTATTTTAACATTCTGACTATTTAACGTAGCTTCTATCCCCCAGTTATCAACCTGACCTAAAGTTGCCTTTATTGTTGTTATACCGGCGCCCATGGGAGGAATATTTTTGTCAAAAATTTGTTTTGTAGTTTTTGATTTATATACATCCATATTTAAACCAATTCTGTTATTGAGCATTTTTAATTCAAATCCTGAATTCAAAGCGGTGGTTTCTACCCAAGCCAGGTTAGTATTTCCAAGGCGATTAATTCGCTGCCCCCAGGAAACTTCAGATGTATTACCAAAAGGATAACTATATCCGGCAGTAGGTCCTAAAGCAATAGTTGATAGGGTGTAATAAGGGGACAAACCTGCCTGGGTCCCATTTTTACCATATGAAAGTTTTAATTTCAAATAGTTTAATTGGTCAATACTTTTCATAAATGATTCTTCAGATAATGTCCAGGCAACTCCAAAAGAAGGGAATAGCCCCCATTTATTATCTGCACCAAAAACGGATGCCCCATCACGTCGTATTGATGCAGAAAGATGATATTTACTATTATAACTATAGTTAATACGACCCAGATAACCAATATTGGTTTGTTTTGAATTACTATAATTTTCTACTTGCTGAGTTTCGGCAAATGCTAATCCATTATAACCCAGCGCTGTATTTCCTATTTCTGTAAAGTCCGAAGCATCAAATCTTTTATAAACATGATCATACAAGTCTCTTGTATATACCCCTGTTAAATCAATTACATGATTACCTATTTCACGTTTATAACTAATTATATTATCCCACACCCAGGCCAAGTCTTTTGTACGCGCATTAAATCCGTTGGCGCTGGTTAAATAACCAGACAGCTCATCTACGTCATAACGGGTATCAGGCTCACCATGATATTCTGACACATAATATCCTTCATGAGTAAAATAGTCCCGTTCTATTGCTTTATGTGTATATGAGTAATTCATACGATAACTCAAACCTTCAATCCATGGTACTTTAATTAAGGCATGACCATTTAAATTTGTTGAATAATATATATCATGATCATCAATAGTACCACTTTTAATATTCCAAAGAGGATTAATCCTGTATATTCCTTCTTCAGCCGGGAATTTTTCAAGTAATCTATTTTCTTCATCTCTATATATCCTACCATAAGGAGACATTCGTATGGTTTGGTATATATCATAATTAGTAGGACCGGAATAATCATTAAGACTATAACTTAGGTTACCTCCAAATTCCAACCAATCAGTAATTTGAGTGGTTATACGAGAAGATATTGCTTTACGATTATAATCATCACCAATTAAAACCCCGGCAGTTTTTGAATATGAGCCTGAGAAAAAGTAGTTCATTTTTTCATTGGCTCCTGATATTGACAAATTATGATTTTGGATGTTTCCTGTACGTGAACTATAATCCTGCCAGTCAGTGGTCTCTCCGGCCAGGTAATTTTCTTCTTCAAATCCCTTCAACCATACAGATGGATCTGCATCTTCTTCCAAACCTTGCAATAGATTAACTTTTCTAATCCAATCTTCAGGACTTAATACATCTGCTTTATTAATTACTTTTGAAATTCCATAAGAAGTTTTAAGTGAGATTACTGGTTTTCCAATTTTACCTTTTTGCGTGGTAATCATTACTACACCATTTGCAGCACGGGAACCATAAGCAGCCACTGTTGCCGCATCTTTTAGTACTGTCATGCTTTCAATAGTTGAAGGATCAATATCCCTTATTGAACCCATAAAAATTATACCATCTAACACAATCAGAGGGTCACTTGCCCCTGATCCGATACTACGTTGTCCACGAATTAATATTGAAGCCGTTTGACCAGCACCTGTTTGTTGAGAAACAGCCATACCCGGTACTACACCCCTTAAAACATCAAGGGCATCGGTTTTTGATATTAAAGCCAATGGAGAATATTTAACTTTTTTAATAGTTGTGGATCCGGTGAAATTTTTCATTTCTGTTGTTCCATAAGCAATCACTACAACTTCTTCCAGCAACATAAGATCAGGAACCAATGAAACATTAATAATCTCCTGTCCATTAACTTCCATTTCTTCGGACAAAAAACCAATAAAAGAATATACAAGGATTGCCTGCTGGTCAGATACAGTAATTGAGTATTTACCTTCGGCATCAGTAACTGTTCCAATAGCGGTGCCTTTTACTACAATATTCACACCAGGTATCGCCTCACCCGTATTAACATCAGTAACGATACCGGATATTACTTGATTTTGCTGTTTTTCAGCCTTTGGCATAATAACAACAAGATTATTATCAAGTTTAAGATACGTGTTTCCTTTTTCAGGTAAAACCTCAGCAACCAAATCATCAATTTTATATTCACCTGATTTAAGTGAAATCACTTTATTTTCAATATCTACATCACGGTATTCAAATTTGTACGTACCTTGCTTTTCAATAAGTCCAAGTACTTCTTTGACCGATGTGTGTTCCTTTTTAGTTGTAACCACATTTTGGGAATAGCCCGTGGAAAAAACCTGCAAAAGGTTCAACGTCAATAATAGTGTTGATAGTTTCATAATCAATAGTTTTTGCCGGTAAAAATGAATTTTACCTTCTTTAAAAATCAATTGCTTTTTCATAGTTTTACTTCGTTAATGAATTAAATAGTAATTGTTGACAAATTTTTGAGAAAAGCGGGAGATGCTGCAATCATTTCCTGCTTTTCATTTTGTTAAATCCATTTAATTTTACTTTTCGTTATTCGCTTTATTAAATATAGTATTTTTATTTTT
>JBNLCS010000264.1:0-6430 GCA_050303935.1 Bacteroidales bacterium | reverse complement strand
CCCCCAGTTCGCCATAGGGCTTATTGTGCACATGTTCGGCGTTGCGTCCTCGCAACGTTGCATTAAGCAAAGGCCCCTGGCGTGTATAAGATAAGAATTAGAACCCATATGGCGCAGGTTCGTGAGAACGTTTCAACTTGTGCCTTGTAGAAAAATTAAGGAACAGGCTTAGGAAACAGGCCTGTTTTTTTTAGCAAAAGGGACAAACTTTTAAGTAAAAAACAAATTTAAATTTCAACAACAAACAAAACCCTAAATTTTACAACAATGAAGAATTTGAAACTATTGGTGCTGATACTGCTTTTTCCGGCAGCAACATTTGCACAATTGGATACTATCCAGTGGCTTGAAACAAAAGGGAAAATCATAAACATTGAAACCAGGCAGCGGGGCAGGAAATCAATCACCAAGGCCACGGTCAGCTACAGTACGCTTAACGACACCACGGTGCGCCAGGGAAAAATAGACCTGGTAGGGCTGCCTTTTATCGGGAGTTTCCAGTCGGTAGGCGACGATGTTAAAATACTTTATGCAAAAAACCAGCCTCTTCTGATTAAATCGGGCCAATCGGATTTCATTCAAAAATACGGGCTCTATATCCTCCTGCTTTTGGGAGCGGCCTTTTCACTGTGGCGGGTAAAGGGCATAGCCGGAAAGCGTAAAGAAAACTTGTAGGATATTCAAACTACCGTATTACCCATAGATATTCACAAACAAAGGGAAACCTTAATGGCTGGACTTTTGCGTAGGATTTCAACTTCGAATTAGCCAACACATACCACTACGACATATTTTGGCGTAGCAGTGGCTTAACTTTGTTAAAAGATATCACGAATTCAATTACCTACTAAAAAACAATTAAATGAAAAAAAAATTAAAATTATCAACAATTGTGCTACTATTTGTTTTAACAGGCCAGGCAGTATATGCCAAAGCACGTATCCCAATTCCTTACGGTACAGAAGAGAAAATAATAAAAGTATTAGATTTCCCTGATACGGAAATGTTCCAATTAGAAGACGGGTCGTATTTTGACCTGGGCAGTATGTATACAAAAAGCCATATTGTATGGTTGTCATATAGCAATACCGAGCCCGTTCTGGTTGGACTTGTAGAAGGCAAAAACGGGATGGAAGACAGCTATTTGGAATTAACCCCGGAAATGTTGACAGAAATAGAAAAAACAACTGGAATTGAACTCCCAAAAGAAGGCAGTGTTTCCTTTTTCGACAAGTTTGTTGGAAAATTTATTCTGGGGATACTTGTATTGTCTGTATTATACGGGCTTTATCTCAAATATATAAAAAAAGAAGAAAAAGAAACTGCCGCACAGGCTTAAATATAATTAAGAATATAGGTAGTGCCAACAAGAAAACTCATCAAAAAATCATGTCGTCATGCTTTTTGATGAGCTTTCTTGTCCCCATCCAGCGCAAGTTTTTAACTTGTGCTTTGTAGAAAGTAATAAAAGCAGCCTTAAAGAAACGGGGCTGTTTTTATTATGAGCCAAGTTTACCATCCAACAAATCTTTCATACGTTTTTTTGTTAACATGGAATTAATAATTTTAATAAGCGCATTTTTTTCTTCTTCATCCAATTGGTTTATCATAGCCAGTTGTTCATTCAGTTCGTGGTTTTGAATGTCAACCACACTATTTTCGTCCTCGTTTAAAAGCTGGTCTGCAGATACCGCAAAAACTTTCATTAGGCGCTGGACAATATCAATAGAAGGCATTAAATGGCCATTTTCCATCTTAGATAAGTGGGTCACATGAATGTGTAACTTCTCAGCCAGTTCCTGCTGGCTCATTTTGGCAGTTTTGCGCAAAGTCTTTATTTTTTCCTGAAACTTCATGTCTGTCAATGTGATTTGCGTCAAAGTTACCATAAGTTGAAAGTTTTAGCAATTAATTAATATTATCTTGAAATATAATTGCAAATATATGAAATTATAATATATCTTTGCTTTCAATATAATGAAATTATTTATTGCATAATCTTCAACAATGAAAACAAAAAGCATAAAAACACCCAAACACCACCGCCAAATCAAGCTCCACCCTTTCCACAGCCCAAGAGCATACAGCAGGTACCGTACCATCCCCAGCCTGAAACTTTCCGGCATCTGGCTGGAACAGTCAGGTTTTAGGCATGGCGAAACGGTAGAAGTCATTGTAAGGGACAACGAACTGATCATCAAACCCGTAAACCCTTAAGCCATGGAAATCCAACATATAAAACAACGCCTAAGCATCACCACCATCTTAAACCACTACGGCCTCCAATCCGGCAAAAACCACCGCCTGCACTGCCCTTTCCACAACGACAAAACCCCCAGCATGCAGGTATACCCAAAAACCAACACTGTTTATTGTTTCAGCGGCAATTGCCCCCAGGGCGGCAAGCCCATTGACCAGATCGATTTTATCATGCACAAAGAAAACATTACCAAACACCAGGCTCTGGTAAAAGCCACAGAAATGGTAGAGATGCATGGCCATGCTTCCGGGCCTGCAATAAAACCACCAACAAACAATGGCACTACTGTTGCCGAAAACTACACCAAAATCTTCCAAGCCCTGAAAAACCAACTGCCCCGCAGCAAAAATGCCAACGAATACCTGAAAAAAAGGAACCTGGAAAAGCTCAAAGAAATTGGCAGCAACCACCGAGGCAGCAACAACAGCCAGCCCTACTGGTACAACCAGCTAAAAAACTGCATTGTTTTTCCACTAAAAGACAAAAAAGGAACTATTGCAAGCCTTTATGGCCGCAGCTTTACCAATAGCAGAAACGGCCATTATTACCTGCCGGACAGAAAAGGGCTGTACCCTGGCTACCCAAACCCTGATAGCACTAAAATAATATTGACTGAAAGCATTATTGATGCAGCCACCCTGTTATTACACGGGAATTTAGACAAAAACACCGCCGTATTGGCCTGTTACGGCACCAATGGCCTGACACCCGAACATTTGGATGCACTAAAAGAATGGTACACAGGAGGAAAAGAAATCATTTTCTTTTTCGACGGGGATACAGCCGGAACCCAGGCCATGATAAAATATGAAAAAGTACTGGCCAAACTGTTCCCCTTAATGGAACTAAGCACAGTGATAACGCCTGACAATGAAGACATTAACAGCCTGTTGGACGGCCACGGGCCCGAAATACTGGGGCATTTACTGGAACAACGGGTACCTGTTATAAAAAAAATTGAAAAAGGGGTATTAAAAAACCAGTTGTTTGGTAGCCCTAAAACAAACAACACCCCCCCTGCCCCTCACCTTCAGGCGCACGGCCGTGTGTCTGAACATCTCCACTTCAACATCAAAGGCTCCGTCAAAAACCTGGGCGACAGCCTGAAAGCCACCATACAAAGCATTAATAAAGAGAATAGTAAAAGCATCATCCAAAAACTGGATTTATACGATTTTACCGCCCTGGAAAAACACGCCAAACAAGCCTCGAAATTATTAGGGTTAGAAACGGAAACCATATTGATAGAATGGCAGCAGCTGGCCGGGGAACTGGAAAAAGAAAGTACCAACAAAAATGAAGAAGAAGACAAAAACTACCAAATCGACCAAAGTACCCGTGAAAAGTGCACCGGCTTTTTAAAAAGTATAAATTTATTGGATCGAATCAACGATGCCATCGGGAAAACAGGCGTGGTGGGCGAAGAAAAAAACCGTTTGTTGTTGTTTTTAATTGCCATTAGTTACCAAAGCGGGCAGCCATTGCATGGTTTGATACAAGGTTCATCGGGCAGCGGAAAAACAAAGCTTTTACAAAGCATTTACAGCTTAATACCTGCTGAAGATTACAAAAGCTTTACCCGGGTAACCGAAAGCAGTTTTTACAATTACAACGAGAACAGCCTGAAAAACAAACTCTTATGCTTTGAAGACATTGACGGGCTAAAGGAAGAAGCTTTGCTGGCACTCAGGGAACTACAAAGCAACGGCAAACTAATCAGCTCCACCGCCCAAAAACTCGAAAACGGCAAAATACAAAGCATGGAACGGATTGTAAAAGGCCCGGTGGCCACTTTGAGCTGTACAACAAGAGGCGATTATTACGAGGACAACATCAGCCGGTCTTTTGTGGTGGCAGTGGACGAAAGCGCAGCACAAACAGCCAAAATAATAGACTATCAAAACAGTCTGGCTACAGGAGAAATAAACACCGTAGAAATAGAAAAAACAAAAACTTTTATTGCCAATTGCCTCAGGATGTTACAGCCACTAAAGGTAGTCAACCCTTATGCCTCAAAAATCAAATTGCCACAAAGCGTACACAAATTAAGGCGTTTGCACGGCATGTACCAGGTACTGGTGGCACAAATCACTTATTTGCACCAATACCAGCGCAAAAAGGACAAAATGGGCAGGCTCGTTAGCGAAAAGCAGGATTTACAGTATGCCTGTGATATCCTGTTGGACAGTATTTTGTTAAAAATAGATGAGATGGACGGCAGTTTACGCCAGTTTTACGAAAGCCTCAAAGAAGCCTTTAAAGACAAAGGGAAAGAGTTTAGTTTTAACCGCTTTGATGTGAAAGCGGCGGTTAAACTGGGTACTACACAGACAAGAAAATACCTGGAAAAATTGGTAGAACTGGAGTACCTTCAACAGTTTGGCTTTGCCAACCGGGGTTATCGTTACAAAATTGCTTACCGGGATGAATACCAGGCCATGAAAGCTAAAATAAAAAAGGAACTACAAGAACAAATCAATCAATTATAGTCTGGTTGACACTTTAGGGTGTCAACCAGAGCGACAACCAGCTTAACTGATTATCAATATTTTATAGCTGGCTGACACTTTAAGGGTGCCAACCAGATTGAGACTTAACCAGCAGATATGTAATTATTTAACTAAGAGAAAAAGCTGGCTGACGCTTTTTCTGAAAAAAGCTTAAGCGCATGAATTACAAAAATCGTTTCGTAAGTTACCTGGCCAGCCTTGGATACCAACAAAAAACCATTTTCACCAAAGGCCGGAGAATAGCATATTTTGAAAGATGGATTGCTCCTAAAAGCATTGTAGAATCGTATGTTACAGACATTAAAAGCTATTATAAAAGCTTACAGGAAACTAAGGCCGGTTACCAGATAAAAACCATTAATAAATACATGACAGATTTGGATCAGTTTTATTCGTGGTGCTGCCTTTGCGGGTACATTAGCACTCATCCTTTTGGCAATTTGAAGCTGATAAAATCAAAAGCAACAGAAAGCAGAAAGCCTGTAAATAAAGAGATTATCAAGCAATTGTATAAAGCTTGTGAAACGCCACAGGAAAAAATGCTTTTGCTATTTGCTTATGGTTGTGGCTTAAGGGCGTTGGAGCTGCAGCAGCTAAAAGTGAAAGATATTGAAACGGGAAAAGCCTTATTGGTGGTACAATCAGGAAAACTGAACAAACGGAGGTATATCCCTTTAAAAAACAGTCATTTAGGGTTGATTAAACAATTTATTGTTAATGAAGCTTTAAGCCCAAATGATTATTTTTTTTCTTTTGAAACCCTCACGGAGGGGTTTATAAAGAAACCTGCTTACAACACAACTGAATCCTGCCTAAACAACAACTTAGCTACGATTAAGACTACTGTAAATCAGCAAATAAGCCAGTATTTACTACGTAAACTGTTAAAAGGGCTGCAAAAACGCATCGGGTTACAAAAGCCCTGGTTCAGCCTGCACCATTTGCGCCACAGCATTGCCAGCCACCTTGTTGAAAAAGGCGTGGACATAAGGCTGGTACAAAAGTTTTTGGGGCATGAAAAACTGGAAACCACACAGAATTATGTTACACTGGGACAAGTGGAAAGTGGAAAGTAGAAAGTGGAAAGTGGAAAGTGGAAAGTGAATGACCAATATACCAATTTCTGACATTATGGAAACATTAAACAAATGGGAAAGCTACCACGGGAAAAACATTGGGAAAACCTATAAAAACATCATCAAGAACTTTATGGGCACGGCCAGTTTTGACATAAAAAAGGCCACCTACACAGATATTGTAAACTATTTGTCCATCTTAAGGAAAACGGGCATATCAGGCCGGAATTTAAAAAATAACCTATCAGCTATTAAGTTCTATTACAATTGTTTGTTAGAGTTCGGTTGTATTAGCTATCATCCTTGCAAAAGTTTGTTGTTACAGGACAAAACGGATCGAAGCATTGCCGTGGAAACCCTCTTTAGTGAAAAAGAGCTGGAAATATTTTTGGAAAGGGAAAACCCTTGCCTCCAGGGCTTAAAATTACGAAATAAAATTATCCGCCAGTTATTGGTTTACCAGGCTTTGCTGGTTAGTGAACTGGTTGCGCTTAAAGTACAGGATATTGACTTGGAAAAGGCCACTTTAACTATAGAAAACAGCAGGGTGTTAATCTTGGAGAGTGTGCAGGTACTGGCTATTA
>JBNLCS010000263.1:0-5768 GCA_050303935.1 Bacteroidales bacterium | reverse complement strand
GATAATAATGTTTGTGATACCAAAATTGATGCAATAAAAGTTAAAATATTAATAATTTTATTAGTTTGTTCATTTTTAATAAATTTTTTATCTGTATTTAATATCGTCAACACAAAAAAGGAACTTAAGGAGATATAACTTGTTTTATCTAGAAAAAATACAAAAGATATTAAGAAAGAAAAGTATTTCAGGGAATTAAGTATGAATAATTATATAATAAATGATACAATTAATTTATTAGATATACATGAAAACCTTATTAATATAAAGGAAGTAACCAAGTCAGGTCTAAACTAATTTTAAGGTATTCAGTACAAAGTTGTTCAGACTGTATATTGAGAGAAATCAAAAAATTGAAAAAAATGGCTCAAGTAATTGGAGAAAAAACATATGTATTATTGCCTACTATGAATATATTAAGGATATGGCAATTTTTATCAGGGAAAATAAAATGGAGTTTCCATATTACATAATTCCTCAAAACAGTTTAGGAATTAAATATGAAAATATCAGTATGCCTTTTTTTGTTTGTTCTAGATGAAAATCTGGAGATGAAAAGTACTTTTCTCCCTATATCTTTAAGACCTGATTTGTCAGTCAAATATTATTCTATTATAACAAATCAGTTCAATTAAAATATTTGTAATATAAAATAGCTCTATTCGGATTATCCATGTCATTTTATGTTTCAAATCCCAACCCAACCTACATGTTTTGATCATGCATTTATTGTTCTTTTTTAGAATTGTTTCAAAAAAATATGTTCAAATTGTATCATGGTAAGAATAAAATACTCGACATTTTGTATATTCACAACTCAAATTATATTTTGGAATATACTACAAATACTTTGATTGATAAACGAATGATCCTTTAATAAAATTTAACAACTATGTTAAAGAAAAAATTGAGCATCTAAAATAAAATCTTTACATTCAACAAAAATTTCTAAACCAATTCTATGAAGTTATATCATGTAGCACTTTTTCTGGTCTTGCTGTCTTCCTGTAAAGATAACCCGGAAAAAAAGGAAGAGGAAAATACCGGTACAGCCTCTGAAAATGTTAACCCTGTAAAGGTTGAGGTCTTAAAACCAAGCGCATTTAAAAAAGAACTGGTAAGTAACGGCAAGCTGGCCTCATTAAAAAAAAGCAGTATTGCCCTAAAGGTGTCTGGCCGTATAACAGAAATAAAAACCAATAACGGGGAATTTGTTAAAAAGGGAGGTATCATTGCCCAATTGGAAAATACCCCGTACCAACGGGCTTACCAACAGGCTAAGATCAACCTTGAAAAAGCCGAATTGGAACTGGAAAGCCGGTTAATAGGCTTGGGCTGGGAATTGGCCGATTCAGTGAATGTTCCAGCCAAAATATTAAATGTAGCCAAAACCCGGTCGGGATATTCTTCTGCTTTGCTGGATATGGAAAAGGCCAACTATGACCTTGAAAACACCGTTCTAAGGGCGCCCTTTGCAGGGATAGCAGCCAATATTAAGCACAAGGAATACGAACAGGTTAACGCCGGGGAGGTTTTTTGCCTGCTCATCGATAATTCCATGTTCGAGGTAGAATTTCGTGTACTTGAAACAGAGGTGGGTATGCTTCAAATTGGCAAGAAAGTAACGGTAGTCCCATATATCCTGAAAAATGAGCGGTTTACCGGGGAAATACGTGAGATTAACCCGGTAATTGACCAATACGGCATGGTAAGCGTAAAGGCCGGCATACAGGGTGCAACCAAATTAATGGAGGGCATGAACGTGAATATCTTTGTGGAAACAGAAATTCCCGGTCAGTTAGTTGTACCAAGAAAAGCAGTGTTACTCCGTGATAATTACCATGTATTGTTTAAATACCAGAACGGAATTGCCTATTGGACCTATCTGGAGGTTGTTGATGAAAATAGTTATTCCTATTCAGTTATTGCTCATCGCGAAAAAAATGCCAACCTGGAAGCAGGGGATACTATTATTGTTGAGGGGAATATGTATTTGGCGCATGATTCTGAGGTGGAGATTAGGAATGAAGGAATGAAGGAATGAAAAAATTAAAGAATGAAGGAATGAAGGAAATTAATTTTATATGAAAGATAATATTATAGTTAACAAGTCATTTGATTTTGCAGTTAAAATAGTTCATGTATACAAACAATTAATGATTGATCAAAAAGAATACATATTAAGTAAACAGTTATTACGAAGTGGGACATCTATTGGAGCCAATATTGAAGAGGCTGTTGGGGGCATATCAAGGAAAGATTTTATTGCCAAATTACAGATATCGTATAAAGAATGCCGGGAAACAATATACTGGATCAAACTACTTACCACCACAGAAATTCTTAAAAAAAACCTGGCGAATGAATTACATAAAGATGCAGATGAAATTTTGCGAATTATTGTGGCCATACTTAAATCCTCAAAAAATAGCAATTAACCATGAAATATTTCAGCAAGGCAAATTATTTTCATTTTTTTCATTCCTTAATTCTTTAATTATAAAAAAATGGTAAAATTCCTAATCCACCGCCCCATCGCAGTAACAATGACCTTCCTTTCTGTTATGCTGCTTGGCATTGTTGCCATAGGTCATTTGCCAGTCTCTTTATTGCCCGATATTGACATACCCAGGGTAACGGTAAAAGTTGATGGCAAAGGGCTGTCTGCCCGACAGTTGGAAAGTGCAGTGGTAAAACCATTACGACAAAGCCTGATGCAGGTATCACACCTTACCGACATCACAAGCGAGACGTATGATGAATCAGCGATCATTAAAATGTATTTTGAATATGGCACACCTTCCGATTATGTTTTTATTGAGACTAACGAAAAAGTAGACCAATCGCTGAACCGATTACCCGAGGGAGTGGACAGGCCCCGCGTGATCAAGGCCAGTGCCACGGACATACCCGTTTTTTACCTGAACCTCACGTTAAAAAACCGAGAAAACGAGTTCACGCTTGCCATAACACCTGATAATAGTAATGATAATAAAACAGCTAACATAACAGATGGGGGTTCGGCCAATGCATCTTCTAAATTTAATGAACTTAGCGATTTTGCGCAACAGGTAATAGCACGCCGTCTGGAACAACTTCCCGAGGTAGCCCTGGCTGATGTTAGTGGTACAACAAGCCGTGAGATCATTATTGAACCTGACAGGGAAAAGATGGCTTCGCTAAATTTATCGGTCAATGATATCCAACGGGCTATTCGTGAAAACCACCTTGAACTTGGCAACCTCAGGATCAGGGATGGGAGGTATACATATGATATAAATGTAGGCAATAAACTTACCGGTGTTGAAGACATTGAAAATGTTTATATTAATCACAAAGGCAAAAAAATGCAAGTACGGGATATTGCCACAATTAGCCTGCATGCAACTGACCGAGAAGGATTGGTCCTGTCAAACAGGCAACAAGCTGTTAGTTTGGCCATTATAAAACAGTCTGATGCAAAGATGGGTGACTTAAGAGAGGCCATTAAAAACCTGTTGCGGCAATTTGAAAATGACTATCCGGATATAAAATTTGCACTGTCGCGCGATCAAACCAACTTGCTCGATTATGCCATAGGGAACCTAGGTCAAAGCCTTTTATTGGGTGCCATATTGGCTATATTGGTTATGTTCCTCTTTCTTTGGGAATGGCGCAGCCCGTTACTTATCGGCATAACCATCCCTGCTTCTTTGGTACTATCCATGCTGTTTTTTCATCTCCTGAACATTTCACTCAATATTATATCCTTGTCAGGACTGGTACTTGGTGTAGGCATGATGATAGATAACTCTATTATTGTTATTGATAATATTATCCAGTACAGGGTACGGGGAAAAAACCTAGCCCAATCCTGCTCGACCGGGGTCAATGAAGTTTTCAGGCCCATGTTAAGCTCGGTACTAACCACGTGTGCTGTATTTATACCCCTTGTTTTTGCCGGGGGAATAGGGGGGGCTTTGTTTTATGACCAGGCCATTGCAGTCACCATTGGTTTATTGGTTTCATTGGCCGTTTCGGTAACGTTATTGCCCGTTTATTTTAAGTTAATACATCAAAAAAAGGAAAATAAAGACAGAAAAAGTTCAAAAAGCCATATAGCACACAATGCTTACATGGAAAAAATGTTCAAAGCATATGAAAGGGTAATGTTTGCCGTACTCCGTTATCAGAAAACCACCTGGATTATAATACTGGTTCTTGCAACAACAGGTGCTTTTCTTTTCACTGGGTTAAAAAAAGAACGTTTTCCGGATATGGAAAAAAAAGATGTCCTTTTACGGATTGATTGGAACGAACCGATTAACCTGACCGAAAACCTGCAACGGATTAATAAACTTGTAGCACAATGTGATAGCAGCCTGAAACATAGTACGTGCTTTGTAGGCAGGCAACGTTTTTTTCTTTCCAACGATATGCCTGATACACGGCGTGAAACATTGGTATACCTTTCTTTTACTTCGAATAACTTGCTTAATAAAAACCTGGAGGTCCTCAAAAGGTATCTTCAAGACCATTTTCCGTTGTCCGGGTATACATTTGAAGAAGCCGAAAATATATTTAACCAGGTTTTTGAAAATGAAAAAGGGAATTTGGAAGTAAGGCTGGCTACAACGCGTGACCTTTCAAACCGCTACAATGCAAAACTTAAGGAAATATTGGACAGTTTCAGGATGGCCCTGCCTGATATTAGCCTTGGCTCAATTGTATGGGAACCTCAGGTTGTCCTTAAAGCAAACCCTGAAAAAATGGCGCTTTACAACATTTCCTACAATAACCTTAAAAGTACATTACAGGAAGCCTTTCACCAGAACACTGTTTTAACCATAACTGGTCAAAATCAAAGTATACCGGTAGTAGTTGGGGATGAAAAGGACAACCTGATAGACCTGTTGGCAAAAAACCAGGTTACATGTAACGATGGAAAACGGGTTTACCTGAACCAGGTTATAGATACTGATTTAAGCAGCGATCTTAAATGCATCGTGGCAGGACAACAAGGGGAATATTACCCCATCAGGCCGGAGGTTGATGATTCAAAAGTGCCGGAGACTATATCTGTTTTGAAAAAGGAGTTACAAACTCAGGATAATTTTAGGGCATCTTTTACCGGTGCATATTTTGAAAACAGGGCTATGATAAAACAATTGGCCATGATATTGATCATATCTATACTATTGCTGTATTTTATAATGGCCGCCCAATTTGAATCATTATTGCTGCCAATCATTATATTACTGGAAGTACCGATTGATATTGCCATTGTGTTCATTGCTTTTAAATTGGTGGGTATTTCCATTAATATTATGTCACTTATTGGTATTGTGGTAATGTGCGGTATTGTTGTGAATGATTCCATATTAAAGATTGATACCATTAACAGGTTAAGAAACCAGGGTGCCGGATTGATACGTGCCATTGCAATAGGTGGCCACAGAAGGTTGAAACCCATCATTATGACAAGTGCAACTACAATACTTGCCCTTGTTCCCGTGTTATTTTTTAGGGGTATGGGTGCCGATTTGCAAAAGCCATTGGCGGTTGGCGTGATTGCCGGTCTTGGTGTTGGGACACTGGTTAGCTTGTTTTTTGTTCCGTTGTGTTATTATTTTTTAATTAGCATGAAGGATAGAATGAAGGAAATGAGAAATGAAAGAATTAATAAATGAAGGAATGAAGGAAATAAGAAATGAAGGAATGAAGGGGTGGAAAGCTGAGGCCCCTTGACCGAAGTACCGCCAAAGGCGGTATGAATGGTGAACGGTGAG
>JBNLCS010000262.1:0-16490 GCA_050303935.1 Bacteroidales bacterium | reverse complement strand
AAGTTCCTTTTTTACGTTTATTAGTACCATTTATTTTTGGAATTATTGCAGGTACCCATCTAACCGGATTTATTATTCCCTCTATTATTTTTAATTTTTCACTTATTATTTTGTTAATCTGGTTTAATCGCCATGTAGGATACAAAAACGCCTGGTTATGGGGATTGGCAATCACGATATTCTTTTTTATTGCCGGGGCAACAATAATACAAATTAAGAATAGTCAAATAAACTCAGCCCATGTACCCGAAGAAACCGCAACATACAAAGGTTATATTGAAGAATCGCTTACCGAAAAACCCAACTCGTTACAAACTGTATTTTTTTTCAATGATCTAAATGGAAAAAAGGTAAAATCTTTACTATATTTTCCAAAATCTGTAGAAAAAGATTCATTAAAACCGGGAATTCTAGTTCAGGTTACAACAAAATTACAAAAAATCAGCAACAATGGTAATCCTGGAGAATTTGACTATAACCTTTACATGGCTACACGTGGCATTTATTACTCAGGATTTCTTGATAAAGAAAGTTACCAAATACTTGAAGGGAAGATTATAACGCTAAAAACTCTTTCCGAGGGCTTACGGTCCAAACTCATTAATGTTTATAGAAAGTATATAACTGATGAAAACCTGGTATCACTAGCCTCCTCTCTTGTTTTAGGGTACAAAAATGATCTGGATGACGAGATAAAAGAATATTTTACCCAATCCGGTGCACGTCATATTATAGCTGTCTCAGGATTACATATTGGTATTATCTTCCTGATCATTTCATTTCTCACATACCCACTAAAAAAGACTTCATCCTGGTTACAAAACATTATTATTTTATTGGCATTGTGGATGTATGCTATACTAACAGGAATGAGCCCTTCAGTTATTAGGGCCACAAGTATGTTTACGGTTTATTTAATAAGCAAAACGTTCAAATTCCATAACAATGGTATCAACACGCTAGCTTTTGTTGCATTTTGTATGTTATTATTTAACCCTCTAAATATTTTCAGCATTGGTTTCCAATTCTCCTTTTTAGCCATGGCCGGATTGATCATTTTTTATCCATATATTTATAACCTTTGGCAAGTCCACAATAAACTTTTAAATTATTTCTGGAAACTCACATCTGTTTCAATTTCTGTTCAAATATGCATTATACCCTTCGTAGTATACTATTTTCATCAGGTTCCTGTCTATTTTATAATTTCTAATTTTATTATAATTCAGCTAGCCACATTGGTCATTATTTTTTCTTTTTTACTATTTGTTGTTTCGGGCACATTTGTAGCGAACATAACTGGAATCATATTACAAAACATTCTTCATTTTTTTCTTTTCTCAATAAGCTCAATCGCCAATTTTCCATTCTCAAACATATATGACCTTTCGTTGCATAAAATTCAATTGTTCATGTTGTGTTCACTAATTATATCTGTTTCATTGTTCTTATTAATTAAGAAAGCCAGATACCTTAAAGTTTCAATAATTTTATCCATATTCTTCACTTTTTCTTTTTTCACACATAAACTACTGATAAACAGAAAGAAAATATTTGTTGTTTATAATATCAGGAAACAAACTGTGCTTGGCTTTATTAGCCCGGACAAAAACAGGGTTATAGGTACAAATTTGAACGAAATTGTTTTAAAGGCAATAAAAAATCATTTATATTACACGGGTAAACAGGACTTTGATAACATACCCATTTCTTCAAAATTTTACTTAGATGAAAAATTTTTATATCGAAAAGGTATGTACATTAGTTTCTATGACCTTAAACTACTTTATATTCATTCAAAAGATCAATTAAAAAAGTTAAATAACAAAAAAGAAAAACATATTAATCATATTATCGTATCTAATAACATTATATTTGACCCTGATAAATTAGACCTCAGTTTTGACAAACTAATTATTGATTCTTCAAATAGTTATTATTCTGTTGATTTTTGGAAAAGAAAATATAAAATTTATACCGATAAATTACACATAGTAAGTATTGATGGTGCATTTTTTAAAGAAAGTAAAATATAATTAAGACATTAAATGCTGTTGGAGACCATACATAAATTTATAATACAACAAACTACAAATACAGTAATTTTATAATATGATAAAAAAAGTAGAATATTGTAGTATATTATTCTATTTATAATTTAATTTGTTCAGCCAAATTTATAATTTGAAATGAAAATTATTATAGCAGGGGCAGGAGCCGTGGGGTCACATTTAGCTAAAATGCTAAGTAATGAGCGACATGACATTGTATTAATAGACCCTGACGAAGACCGTTTGAGAGCTGTGGGAATGAACCTGGATGTATTAACCCATGCCGGTTCAGCTACTTCCATATCATTATTATCGGATACCGATATCAAAAGAACAGACCTTTTTATAGCTGTTGCCAAGAGGGAAGAAACAAATATTACGGCAAGTATCCTGGCAAAAAAGCTAGGGTCAAAAAAAACAATCGCCCGTATTGATAACCAGGAATACCTTTTACCCGGAAACAGGGAACATTTTAACGAGGCAGGCATTGATTACATGATATATCCGGAAGGTATTGCCGCAAGGGAAATAGTGGGGTTATTACATCAAACTGCTATAAACGACCTGGTTGATTTTTCCGGTGGGAAAATGCAAATGTTTGTGATCAAACTTGATGAAAACTCACCGCTAATTGACAAAACCCTGCATGATTCAATTGATGATATTGAAGATAAAGATTACAGGGCTGTTGCTATTACCAGAAATTCGAAGACACTCATTCCTGATGGTAATGAAAAATTTATGATTGGGGATTCGGTCTATATTATTGCAAATCAAACGTCGGTAAAAGAATTATCTAAAATATCGGGCAGAGAAGAATTTGAAATCAGGAATATTATGATATTGGGCGGTAGCCGCATAGGTATTAAAACAGCGCGTGATCTTGGTAACCATCATTATGTCAAACTGATAGAAGCTGACCGGGAAAAAAGCTATCGTATATCAAATTCATTAAACAATACGTTGGTAATAAATGGTGATGGTCGTGATATTGACCTGCTTATGGAAGAAGGTCTTAATAAAATGGATGCATTTATTGCTGTTACGGGAAACTCTGAAACAAACATATTATCATGTTTGCTAGCTAAAAGATTTGGAGTTAAAAAAACAATAGCCGAAATTGAAAACATGAATTATATTCACATTGCTGAAAGCATTGGAATAGATACAATTATTAACAAGAAACTTATCACGGCCGGACGAATATTCCGTTTTACCATGTCAGAAGCTGTAACTTCAATTAAATGCCTTGCCGGTACCGAAGCTGAAGTAATGGAATATATAGCACAACCCAATTCAGCAGTTACCAAAGACCCTTTGAACAAAATTGCATTCCCAAATGAATCAATTGTTGGCGGGGTTATAAGAGGTAAATCAAGTTTTATAGCCCACGGTTATACACAAATTAAACCATACGACAAAGTAGTAGTTTTTGCAATGCCTTCGGCGATTAGCAAAATAGGAAAGTTATTTAACTAATGAGAATGATCAATTACAGGGTAATTTTTTACCTATTGGGCTTTTTGGTGATGATTGAGGGAGCGTTCATGCTGTTGTGTGCTCCTGTTTCAGCTTATTATGGAGATAAAGATTTTGGGTCTATCTTAATATCAGGATTTTTAACAATTCTTGTTGGACTTATTTCATTTTTAACAAATCGAAATACCGAAAAAACTGTTGGTAAACGGGACGGGTACATTATTGTAAGTATGGCCTGGATAGTATTTTCGTTATTCGGTAGCCTTCCTTTTATAATAAGTGGCTATATTCCATCCTATTCAGATGCATTTTTCGAAACCATGTCAGGTTTTACCACAACGGGAGCATCTATTTTAAATGATATTGAGGGCCTATCACATGGTTTACTTTTTTGGAGAAGTTTAACCCAATGGCTTGGGGGCATGGGTATCATTGTTATGTCAATTGCAATATTGCCCTTATTAGGAATTGGGGGCATGCAGCTTTTTATCGCGGAAGTACCCGGTCCTACACCGGATAAATTGCATCCCCGTATAAAAGAAACTGCACAGCGTTTGTGGGGAATTTATATCATATTTACCCTGGCCGAAATAATTTTGCTTGTATTTGGAGAAATGGGGATTTTTGATGCCATATGTCATGCATTCACAACAATGGCAACAGGAGGGTACTCTACAAAACAGGCCAGTCTTGTAGAAGCATCCCCATACACTCAATATGTAGTTACTTTGTTTATGTTTATTGCAGGTACAAATTTCACTCTTTCATATTTTGCTTTACATCTTGATTTTAAAAAAGTATGGAGGAATGAAGAATTCAGGTCATATCTATGGTTCACACTTGGCTTTTCGATTATTATCAGCCTTGGATTGTTTTTTATTGCAAAGCAAAATAAGTATGAATCATGTTTCAGGGATGCAATTTTTCAGGTTGTTTCTATAATAACTACAACTGGATACGCCACTGCTGATTATGAAGTTTGGCCCAACCTTTTGCTCATGCTAATATTTGTATTAATGTTTTTTGGGGGTTCTGCTGGTTCAACAGGGGGCGGAATTAAAATTATGAGAATTGTTTTGCTCATTAAAAATGGTTTTTTCGAATTAAAAAGATTAGTACACCCAAATGCTGTAATTCCTGTAAGGTTTAATAACCAAGGTGTTTCTCAACAAATTTTATCAAATGTACTTGCCTTTGTTATGTTTTATATTTTTATTGCAGTTATTGGAATTGTAGTAATGGCCAGTATGAGCTATGATATTGAATCAGCTTTTGGTGCTGTTGCAGCTACCCTGGGTAATATTGGTCCGGGTATTGGCGATGTAGGCCCTATGGATAATTATGCCCATATCCCGGCATTCGGAAAATGGTTTCTTTCATTCCTGATGTTAGTAGGCAGGCTTGAGATATTCACCGTTTTCATTCTGTTTTCAAAAAATTTCTGGAAAAATTAAAGAACCCTTTTTCCTTTTGGGAAATTAAACGATATCGTTTAATTTATATTTTCATGCAATCGTTCAGAAAGAAACGCTTAAGCCATATTTTATATTATCTTATACTATTTAGTTAAACGTGAAAAATATCTTAACATATTAATATCCAGTTAATAAACAATAAATATGCTTGTTTTGATCTACCAACTTTTTACATAATCATCCAATTAACTGGTAGAAAAGCACTTTCTTCTCTTTGCCTCAAGCCGGCAGGGCTTTTACTTTTTGCTTGATCAAAAAGTAAACAAAAAATCAAAAAAATCGGAGCCTTGCCCACAAGCTACGGCCGACCCGATATCATCCGATTTTTGGCCAGCGCACTTTGGCAACCTACTAAATTGATAGAAATATCTCTTTTATTAAAAATTTAGGGTTTTTTCACGTTCGACTATTTATTTATTCGGCCAGATCGTGCCCTTCATCACGAATAATAAAAGGCTCTTCTCCGGTGCAATCTATTACAGTTGATGGGGTTACTTTCCCATAACCACCGTCAATAATCACATCCACTATGTCTTTATACTTATTATTTATCAATTCAGGGTCAGTAGTATAATCTAATATTTCGTCACTATCATGAATTGAAGTAGTAAGTAATGGATTTCCCAATGTTTTAACAATTTCAATAATAACAGGGTTATCCGGTACACGTATCCCGATAGTTTTCTTTTTGCTTCTGAAAATCCTTGGAACATTATTATTTGCTTGTAAAATAAATGTAAAAGGGCCGGGCAAGTTTTTTTTCATCAACCTAAAAATATTATTGTCCACATGTCTGGTAAAATCAGATAAATGACTCAAATCAGAACATAGGAATGAAAAATTTGCTTTTTCTAATTTAACACCCTTTATCCGGGCTACTTTTTCAATTGCCTTGTTTTGTAAAATATCACATCCCAAGCCATACACCGTATCAGTAGGAAAAATAGCCACCCCACCTTTTTTCAATATTTCAACAACTTGTCGAACATGCCGTTCATTGGGGTTTTCAGGATAAATCTTGATTAACATATATTAATTATTTACGTGTAAATACATTAACAATTTCAGCATTTACCTCATCCTTAAATATCATTGAACGGGTATATCCCCCCATACCAAAAGGTCCCGGATTTATTACGGTAGTCTGGCCAATTTTATCCTTTCCCGCGGCTTCGTGAATATGGCCACAAAAACAAATTAAAGGTTGATATTTCTCAATAAACACCCTTACTGAATGACTCCCAACATGAAATCCGTCCAATAACTGATCATTCAATGTATTGAAGGGCGGTTGATGGGCAATAAGAACTATGGGTAAGCCTTTCGTATTATTTTTAACAGTCTCTTGATAAAACGTTGCAAACTCCTCCTCACTAAATTCAAGTGGGGTTTTGCCCGGACAAGGCAAAGAGCCTCCTACACCCATTATAAACAAACCATTAGAAATAATATACCTGCAATCTATACTAATCCCTATTTCCACAAAATACTTATTAACATCGGGATAATCACAATTTCCGGGAATAGCCAAAATTTTATCATTGTAAAGCTTAATGGTTTCTATCATGCTTTTTGCTTGTTCCGCTTTTCCAAAATGCGTAACATCCCCTGACAGAAATATGAAATCCGCTTCTTTTAATTCTTCGGTTATATAAGAAATAAACTCTAAATTTCCATGTAAATCCGTTAGTGTAATAATTTTCATACCTCCCCTGTTTCTCACCTTATATATAAATTTACAAAAATAATTTACAACTATCTATAATATGAACTTTATAATACTAGCCTGTATAATTCATAATAATAGGAATAATTTTAGTGTACAAGAATAATCATTTATTTTAATTATGGTTAGCATTAACACTTCAGAATTTTAAAATTTCTGCAAAAACTTATTAAACACTATAATTTCAAGAGTAACTTGTCAAAATTAAGTTTGCACTACAAAACTTTTTACGGGCAAATGCTATATAGATTTTATTTATAAAGAAATAAATTGACAATTAACAAGTTAATTCATAATTTGTACACAATTAAGCGTAATAAAACCATCAGATAAATCTGAATTATTTAAAGAAGGGGTTTAATATAAATTAAAAATATTACTGCAAAACAGATGGTTAAGAAAATACAATTAAGTTAGTTAAACAAACCATAATGAAACCTAAAAATTTTGTAAACCTTACTTTGCCGAGTATAAAAAACCATTATCAATCAATCCCATTTTTTACTATTAAATGGATGTTCCCGCACCTTAAGAAAGTCTTGGTACTAAATAACACCCTTGATCTAAACCAATATTCAGACTTTTAGCGATCTGCTATTTCGTATTGAACCTATTCATGATTTTTAATAACCCGTGGTCTTCCCCTTTTCACGGGTTATTTTAATCTACAATTTCAAACCACTCTGACCATTCAAAATATGAATGTTTGTTAATATCATGTTTACTGGATGGATGGTAATACCTAATTTTTACTTTTACGTCTTCCTCATTTAATGGGGCCCAAGGCATGTTAATCGCTTCCTTTTCACTATTATTTGTGATATAGCCTTCTGAATGGACAATTTTTGCAATAGCCTCCTGACGTGTTATTTTTTTTTGTTCCTTAAACTTCCATTTTTGTTTCTGGTAAGCATCGTGTGGCGATTCCCCATCAAAAATTACTATATAAATTCCGTTATATTGTTCAATTTTCCCAGGTATTATCTGGGTGGAATTATTTTGAGTTTCTGCTTTTTCAATATTCTTCCATAAATATGGTTGGTTATATTTATATACAATATATTTTGATTCAACCAGTTTATCGGTATCCCGTAAAGTTACATATCGAAAATCTTTTCCTTCCGGTGACTGTAATACTATTCCTATTTCAACGATTTTTAACAATGTAGAAATTTTTATACAAAAATAATTGTTAATAAAGCATAAAAACAGAAAGTTATCCCAATAATTTAATAAATTTATAGGTATTGTTTTCCGGTAACCATAATAATTTCGTATCCGGATTCTATAAGTTCTAAAATCTGGTACTATGAAACCTGTTAAAGCTCTGTTAATTGTCATTTTGTTCCATACCTTTTGTAATGCCCAGCTCAATAGGCCAAAGGTAGCTTTGGTTTTAAGCGGCGGGGGTGCAAAAGGGTTATCACATATCGGGGTAATCAAAGTAATGGAAGAATTGGGCATTAAACCGGATATAGTTACAGGGACCAGTATGGGCAGTATTGTTGGAGGGTTCTATGCCCTGGGTTATACGTCTGCATTTATGGATTCACTTGTAACAAACCTAAATTGGGATTTATTGCTCTCAAATGACATATCATTACGCAATGTGGTTATGGAGGAAAAAAACGAATATAATAAGTACTTATTTGAATTTCCCGTAGTTAATCATAAAATACGTCTGCCTTCCGGGCTCATTGAGGGGCAAAAAATTTCCCAGCTTTTTTCTGAAATTAGCTGGCGGGCAATTGGTATTGAGCATTTTGATCATTTACCTATTCAATTCCGGTGTGTCGCATCAGACATTATTAATGGTGAAGTGGTTGTTTTTGACAAAGGGGACCTTGCAACAGCTATGAGGTCCAGTATGGCAATTCCTACACTGTTCACCCCTGTTGAACTTGACTCAAACAGATTACTGGTTGATGGTGGTGTAATGAGAAATTTCCCGGTACAGGAAGCCATTAATTTAGGCGCAGACATAATCATTGGTGTATATGTTGGTTTCAAGGACAATATCACTCCTGATGAAATGTTTTCACTTACCGATATACTCACCCGTACTTCTGCATTTTATGGTATAAATGATTATATTGAACAACTTAATTATGTTGATATTTATATTGAACCGGATTTGGGAGACTTGCATGCAGGGAATTTCAAAGATGCACGTAAATTAATTGACAATGGGGAAAAAGCAGCACGAGAAAAACTACCTCAGTTAAAAGCACTATCTGCCATGTTGGATAGTTTTCCCGCACCTCCAAAAAAACTATTGCCTGACCCTGATATTGTTTACATTAAAGGTATTGAAATTGAAAACAATAAACATTTAACGGATGAATTCATCATCGCAAAGTCAGGAATAGTAAAAGATTCCTGGGTATCTAAAAAAGACCTTGAAAAAGCGCTGGATCTGGTATACGGGACACGGTTTGTAGATAAAATTACGTACCGTTTCCGCTTAGAGCCAGGAGGTTTTGTATTAATCTTCATGGTTAAAGAAAAACCTTCTGCATTTATTAAAACATCAATCAGATATGATAACGATTTTAATTTCGGGATAAATACAAATTTTTCTATACGAAACCTGGGGTTATCTAATTCTAAATTTTCTACTTCATTTTTTATTTCAGATATTCCGCGTATAAATACAAGTTACAGTAAATATATTGGGCAAAATCAAGGGATTGTTTTCACCCTTGGTAGTACTTTTGAACAAAATAAAATCCCAATTTACATTGATAATTCGACAGTTGGCGAATTTAATCACCAATATTTTGAATCATACTTTAAAACAAAATATTCATACAGCCCTAACCATGAATTAAGCTTTAAAACGGCCTACGAATATGCTGAAATAAAACCCAATAGTTCCTTAAAAACAATATTTCCTGAATTCAATTTTTCTTTATATGGCTATGGTAATTTGTCGTTATCAGCAGGCTACGAGATTAACTTTAGGAACAGGCAATATTATCCAACCTGGGGGAATAATCTGAAAATAATTTATAAAAAAGCTTTTAACCCTTTGATTACATTGGAAAGAAATGAAAGCCTAATAGTAGACACAGGATTATTCAATACAAACCTGGATAAGTATTATGTTTTCAAATTTAAATTTTCTAACATAAAAAAGTTTACAAAAAGACTTATTATCATCGATGAAATTTTATTAGGGCTCACATCTGATGAAACAGTAATAAGCGAACAGTTTTTCACGGGTGGTTTGCACGAAAATTATCGACTAAATGCAATACCTCTTGCAGGTTTCAATATGTTTGAAAATACATTTGAAAAAATTGTTAAAGCAAAGATTGAAACCAATTATAAAATTACAGACAGATTATATTTATCAGTAATTGCCAATATTTTAAAAAATGAAGAATATACAGAAAGTCTTGCACTTGATATTTTAAAAAACGAACCCCAAGACACTTATTTTGGTTATGCAATAGGTGTTAAATACAGATCATTTTTAGGTCCCTGTCATTTTTATATAGGCGATAATAATAAAGACAATCACTTGAGATGGTATTTAAGTATTGGTCATAACTTTTAAATCATACATTGTATCGTGTTTATTTTTTTAGTAAATTTAATCAGTGTCAGTCCGAAATGTCTCCAAAAATTGAAAGAATATTAGTAAAACAAAGAATATCGGACGCAAACAAATAAAGGTGAGAACATGTCCAATAAGATAAGTTAATATTGAATTGTGTATGTTTAGTTTCCAGTTCTTACTAACATCCGAAATGAAGAACTTTATCTTCTCCCATATACTATTATCGGATAATATACTTAAATCAACCGATATTCACGGAAACATTTGGTTTTTAACATCGCTTATCCTGGCATTAACAGCAACAATTATATCGTTATATTTCTATAATAATTATATTAACTTAAAATTAAAAACCCGGGAAGAGGTCCATATTATAAAACAGGAAGAAAAAAGGAAATATGATGACTTAAAAGGTTTATATAATAAAAAAGATGAACGATTAAGATTTACCCTTGCGGGAGCAAAAGCAGGATCAATAATTTACAATTGCCATTCAAAACATCTTGACATAGACAACCGTTCTTATGAGCTACTCAATTTAAAGAAAGAAGGTTTTAAGAACTCCATTGAAGATTTTTTTTCTATAATGGAACCTGATGATGCACAAAGAATTGAAAGGCTATTCTTTGAAGCACTGCGTAATAAAATTTTCTGGGAAGACACAGTACGTATCAATGTGGACAAAGAAACCAAGTTTATAAACATGCAATGCTACATTGAAAGACATACAAACAATCTACCGGTTAGTGTTTATGGATTATTAACTGATATTACAGAACAAAAACAAAAAGAAGAAAATCTAATCCAAAATGAAACAAAGTTCCGGTTAATATTTGAAAAATCGAAAGACGGACTTTTCACTATCGATATGGAAGGAAAGATATCATCGGCAAACCAAGCAACATATAATATATTAGGAATCGATGAGGATAAATTTACCGGAAAATTTTTTCATGATATTAAATTAGAATTTATCCATGAAAACGGTGATAAATATTCAAATACAGAGCTACCCCCACTTGTTTCATTGAATACGGGAAAAGAGGTAAAACAAAAAACAATTGGTCTTATAAAAAGAAAAAAAGTTTCCTGGCTTAAATTTAATACCATTCCATTAATAAAACCTGGTAATATATGGCCTTATATGATTTATGTTCATATCGAAGATATTACCCAACAAAAAAGAATGATCAATCAACTTCAACGTTCTGAAAACAAATACAGGAACCTGGCTGATAATGCCCTGATTGGCATTTTCAGGGCCACACTGGATGGTGAAATATCATATATAAATAAAGCCCTGTCGAACATTCTGGAATTTGATTCACAATTGGAAGTAATCGGAAAAAATCCCATGTATTGGTTTGCCAACGATAAAGACAGACGTTTTGTATATCAGGCATTAAAAGACAATGTTAAAATTGAAAATTACAATACAATAATAAAAACAAGTAAAGGAAATTATCTGAATATAATACTCAATGCACAATGGAACAATGATAGCATATCCGGTATGGTAATGGATATTACCGAAATGACCAATACCAGAGATGAATTAATAAAAAGCAGGGAAAACTTTCAACGGATTTTTACTACTATGCAGGAAGGATACGTTGAATTTAACCTAAAAGGAAAGATTTTATCCGTAAACCCGGCAGCGTTAAGAATTTTAGGATATCAAAACCAAGGCCAACTTCTTAATAACAATATAAAAAATAATATATTTCAGGAAGAACAAACACTAGAACAAATTAGTCAAATATTAAAGAAGAATGATCGAATAACCTCCTACATTATTAATTTCAAAACAAAAAACCATAATCTTATTTCGGCTGACTGTAATATCCATTTAGTTTATGGTAAAAACAAAAAAGCTGTAGCCATTGAATGTACTTTCAGGGATATCACCTATCGCAAACTTGTTGATGATGCACTTAAGTCCCTGCTTGAACTTAATAAAATAATGGAATCTTATTCTTTCGAGGAAGTAGTTGATCATGGCCTTGAAGAAGCAGTGAGATTGACCAACAGTAATATTGGATTCTTTCATTTTGTAAATGAACAAACCCAGGAAATATCATTACAGGCATGGTCAAGGGATACATTGAAAAACTGTACCGTACCAAACAACCTTGAACACTATCCTGTTGAAAAAGCCGGGGTATGGGTTGAGTGTATTAAATATCGCCAACCGGTTATTCATAATAACTATCAAGACTTACCTCACAAGAATGGGTTACCGGAAGGACATTTCCCATTAATTCGTGAAATGGTAGCACCCATTTTTGAAGGTAAAAACATCGTTGCTGTTATAGGCGTTGGAAACAAAGAAGATGTTTATAATGATTTTGATGTAGACCAACTATCAGTATTGGGAGAAAATATTTGGAGCATAATAAGGAGAAAAAAAGCCGAAGATGAATTAATTGTAGCGAAGGAAATAGCAGAAAATGCGAATAAAGCAAAAAGTGTATTCCTTGCCAATATATCTCACGAAATAAGGACCCCCCTGAATGCAGTTATAGGTTTTAGTGAATTACTAAAGAAGCAGCTATCCAATCCAATACAGAAGAACTATATAGAATCCATACAATCAAGTGGAAATACCCTGCTTGATATTATAAATGATATACTTGACCTTTCAAAAATAGAAGCAGGGAAGATGAACGTCAGGCCAAGGCCTATGAACCTCGATATTCTGCTCAATGAATTAAAAACCCTGTTCTTGCTTAAAACGGAGCATAAAAACCTAAAATTAGTTTTTGAAATCCCTAAAATCAATTTTCAACTGAATATTGATGAACTCCGGTTAAGACAAATTCTGATAAACCTCATTGACAACGCCATAAAATTTACAAATGAAGGTTTTGTAAAAGTTACAGTACACCTGAAACAACTTAAAACAAAAATTAACAAATGTGACCTTGAATTTAAGATAGAAGATACAGGTATAGGAATCACTGAGAATTCTTTAGAATCAATCTTTGAATCTTTCAGACAACAAGATGAACAAGATATTAAAAAATACGGAGGAACGGGATTGGGGCTAGCCATTAGTAAACGTTTGGCAGAAATGATGAATGGTTCCATTTCTGTTCAAAGTGAATTAAATAAAGGAAGTACCTTCATTTTGAAATTAACAAATATAGGATTACTGAAGAAAAGTAACTTTTTGTTACAAAAAGACAGGGATAGTAAAGTAAAATTCAAAAAATCCACTATTCTATTGGTTGATGACCTCATTATTAACAGAGAACTGGTAAAAGGTATTTTAAAAGGTTCTGATGTAAAAATAATTGAAGCTGAAAATGGAAAAACAGCCATTAACCTGGCAAAAGAAGAAACACCGGATTTAATTATAATGGATATAAGAATGCCGGTTATGAATGGATATGAAGCCACAAAAATCCTAAAAAAAGATCCTGATCTTTCCAATGTACCAATTATTGCTTTAACCGCCTCTTTATCTGTTGACCGAAACCCGGAAGAAAAGGCCATGTTTGATGGGTTTCTTAAAAAACCAGTTACTGTGAAACAAGTTATCCGTGAACTACAAAAATACCTTCCGTATTACCCTCCGTCCACAAACAATTCTTCAACGTTAAAACTTACTAATTATGCGAAACAACATATTCAAAAATTATTTGAACAGTTTGACAATACCCTTATTAAAAATTGGAAAAAAGTTCAAAACACTGATAACATGGAAGATATTATTGATTTTGCAAAACAATTAAATAATGTTGGAAACAAGTTTGAGGTTGATGAATTAAAAATATATGCTTCAGAAATTATGAAATATGCACATAGTTTTGATGTAGAAAATGTAAACCTAAAACTGAAATCTTTTTTACAATTCAAAAATTCTTTAGAAAAGTATAGACACGAAAATGCAGGAAAATAAAAATTATACAATACTTATTGTAGACGATGTAGCCAGGAATATTCAGGTAGTAGCTAACACCCTGAGCCCTAAAGGTTATAAACTTTTGTTTAGTCAATCCCCAATTAAAGCACTCGAAATTGTTAAAGGAAAACAAATAGACCTCATATTGCTGGATATTATGATGCCTGAGATGGATGGCTTTAACGTGTGCAAAGAAATAAAAGAAATACCCGATAAAAAAGATATCCCTATTATTTTTTTAACCGCTAAAAATGATATTGATAGTATTACCCGTGGGTTTCAAATGGGTGGTGTTGATTATATTATTAAACCTTTTAATAATGATGAATTGCAAGCCAGAGTGGACACACATATCAAATTAAGAAATGCTGTTAAAGTTATTCAACAACAAAACGATGAATTAAAACAACTGAATGACACCAAAGACAAATTCTTTTCAATAATTGCCCACGACCTAAGAAACCCTTTCAACGCCATTTATATGATGAGCGAAGTACTACAAAGACAAAAAGATGAATTTAAAACGGATGAAGCCAAGCAAATAGTTGAACTTATGCATTTATCGACAAAAGAGATATACGAATTGCTTGACAACTTACTTACCTGGAGCAGGTTACATCAAAAAAAATTAGAGTTTGTTGCTGAAAAAATGAACATTTTAAAAATTGTAAATGCAAACTTCTCCCTGTATGAAAGTATCGCAAAAAGCAAAGGGATTGAATTAAAAAACAATATAATATCAAACTTATATTATATTGGGGACCGTAACATGTTAAATACCATAATTAGAAACCTGTTAACAAATGCCATTAAATTTACGAATGATGGCGGTGAAATTATTATTGACGCAATAGATACTGGTGACCACGTTCAGTTCTCGGTTAAAGATAATGGAATTGGAATGACAAAAGAGGATATTGAAAAAATAATGCATGATGAAAATTTAAACTCGAAAAAAGGAACAGCAGAAGAAAAAGGAACCGGTATCGGTTTAATTCTTTGTAAGGAGTTTGTTAAGATCCATCATGGTGAACTTTGGGTTGAAAGTATAAGAAACAAGGGCACAACATTCTATTTTAAACTTAAAAAAGACTTCTGAACATAATTCGTATTGTATTGTTGAATTATTGAAAAAACAAGCTAAAAATAATATATTATGGCATACACCTTAGAAATTGGTAACAAAGCTGTTGATTTCAATTTGAAAGATACGAATGGGAATTATTATTCACTTGCAGATTTTAATGATGATAAATTTTTGGTAGTATTTTTTACATGTAACCATTGTCCATATGTAATCGGATCAGATGAAGTTACGAGGGCTACTGTAGAAAAATTCAGCCCAAAAGGAGTAAAGTTTGTTGCAATAAATTCGAACAGTGAAAATACATATCCCGAGGATGGTTATGAAGGCATGGTTGCACGCATGAAAGAACATAAATTTCCATGGATATACCTTCGTGATGAAAGTCAGGAAATTGCAAAAAAATATGGGGCGTTAAAAACCCCTCATTTCTATGTTTTCGATCAAGACAGAGAACTGGTGTATACAGGTAGGGGAGTTGACAGCCCAAGGGACACATCAAAAATGACAGTTAACAATCTTGAAAATGCCCTTGATGAACTTACAAGCGGAAAGGAAATAAAAGTTAAGCTTACCAATCCTATTGGTTGCAATATTAAATGGGAAGGAAAAGATAAGCATTGGATGCCTGCTGAAGCCTGCGACCTTGTGTAAGAAATAGGTAATCAATTAACATAGCTATATTGAGATTTAAAGCTTAAGAGAATTTTTTTATTTGTAATTCGGCAAGATACGAATAATGCTTGTCTTTATAAATCATATTGCAACTGAAGCCATTTCTATCAGCGTATTCTGCTAGTTTACTATAGTCTATATATAACCAATTAAAATGTTCCCCTTCTGTCTGGTCATATTTCATTTGAAAAACAAATTCACCATAGTATGTATTTTCCCATGACAAATTTATTTCTTTTTCATCAGTAAAAAGGTACCTTACATCAGAAGAATCTAACAAAACTTTACCACCCGTTTTCAATAATTCACGACATTTATCGAAAAACCTACCCAAGGTATTCAGTGTACCACATATACCTATTCCATTCATAAGGAATAACAATGTATCATATTTACCCAGTGAAAAATGAAAAAAGTTTTCGTTGTTCACCCTAATGCCCCTATCCCTGATCACCTCACACGCCAGCCCGGACACTTCAAGTGCGGTAACTTCCTTTTCCTTTTTTAATAATTCAAGGCTATGACAAC
>JBNLCS010000261.1:0-5118 GCA_050303935.1 Bacteroidales bacterium | reverse complement strand
ATTTTTTTATCAATTTCATCCCAGCTTGTTTCCTTTTTATCAATTTGAGGTGTTTTATATCTGTGCGGGTTGTATACCGTTAAAACGGAAGCTTGTACTTTTGCTGTTGTACCGCCCCCTGATACTTCAGATAATTTGTTCCCTTCAATTTTTATGGGCCTGCCATCTCGTACTTTTACAAGGATACTGCAATATTGATTTTCTTCAAAAAAAGTGGAAGCGAAATAAGTGGCCATCCCGGGGGTAATATTTTCTGGTTTGATCAGATAGGGAATGGCTTTTTGAACAGGTTGTTCGCAGGAAGCTGCCACGGTGGCCACACCTACACTATATCCAAAAAGTTTAAGAAAATCTCGCCGGGTCGATTTTAAAGATTCCTGATTTCCATCAAATAAACTTATCAAACCTGACTGAGGATTCTCATTTATTTCTTTAGCTTTATTTTTTTTCCCGTCTAAACGTTTCAAATTTTTGCTCATTACGCTGGTTTCGTTTCTTGTTACGTTTACAAATATCGTTTTACCTGTTTACATTCAATTAATAATGACATTTCTGACAATCAGTTCCGCCAATATCTTTAACCAATACAGAATCCATCTTACCTGATTTTAAATCCTCGTGAAATTGCTTGTATGTATTATAATATTCGTTTTCAGCAAACTGTACTTTTTTTGTACGGTGACAATCCAAACACCATCCCATAGATAAATCGCTGAATTGGTATAGCCTGTCCATTTCTTCTACAGGACCGTGGCATTCCTGGCATTCAAGCTTGCCAACGTTCACATGTTGCGCATGACTAAAAAATACATGATCGGGTAAATTATGTACCCTAACCCATTCAACAGGTTTACCGTCCATAACAGCCTTATCAATTTTAGCAATTTCAAACTTGCCTGAACGTGTCCCTTCTTTAACAACCGCATGACAATTAAGGCACAAGGTTTGTGCCGGTATACCTGCCGATTTGCTTTCTTCGGCCGTATGATGGCAGTACAAACAGGCTATTTTGTTGCTGCCGGCATGCACTTTATGCGAAAATTTTATTGGTTGATCCGGTTCGTAAAGGTGTTGCCGGCCCAATGATACAGAGTCAACATAAAGCACATATCCTATATACGTGAGGGAAGCCAGGATAATTACAGGGTGTATTAGTTTATTATTTATTTTATGAAGTACAATAAGGTCGGTTATTGAAAATAATAATAAACCAACACATAAAAGAAAAAGTAATAATTTATTGATTACAGGTTTTTCCTGAAGTGAGTTGTTTTCTTCTAATTCACCAAGGAACAAACGCAATTGTTTAATTTGTTCATTGTCAAGAGAAATATCTTTATGTACATCACGCATTTTTTCTGATGAAGGTTCTGTAAAAAAAGCATTGAATTCTTCATCGGTGAGGTTCGCTGTAGATATCGCTATATCAAGCGCAGATGGGTTCCAGTTCAGGGTATCGATAGGATAAACGTTATGACAAGATGCACAATTTATCTCCTGTTGGTTCATATTTTTTACCAATCCCAGGAAAAGCCTTTGGCCAACTTTACTGGTATGTTCTTTCTTTTGGTGTGATTTACTGCCTGTGGTTTGTTCTGCCTGTGCTGTTGATAATGAGAAAAGTGCTACTATGAAAAAAATCAGATGTTTCCTGGACCATTTATGTTTTTCTATCATTCTTTTGTAGTCTTTACTGTATATTCAGTACAAATTAAAAAAAATTATTCAAAATTGTTACAGCAGGCAAAAATAAATAATGATCTGCTGAATTGTATTAATATATCTTATTTAAAATTTATTTATAACAAATACAAATCTGGCCTCAAATTGTTCTGCGTAATTGTATATTTTTACAAATCTATCTTGATTAGTATTGTTTGAAATTTAAATAGAATTAGTTAATTTGTTCGTTCACAGTGTAATAATTATTTCAGGGTATATTCCGGTTTTATTTTACATCTATAATGAGAAACTAATACTTCATATAAAAGAAACCTATTTGGTTTCTTGGGCCGTTTAACTCCTTGACCACATAATAATATAAACCGGGCGACATTTTAACACCGGCATTATTTCTTCCGTCCCATCTGAGTGTTGGTCCTTCAGTTTCGTAAACAGTGGTGCCAGTTCGGGTGAAAATATTCAGGGAGTATACAAACAACCCGTTGGTTTCAATAACAAATTCGTCGTTAATACCATCATCGTTTGGGGTGAAAATATTGCATACACTAAATAAATCGCTTATATAAATAGTATCAGATGATGAACTTTCACACCCGTAACCATCAATAACTGATAGGTTTACTATATATTCACCTTGATTAGGGTAACGGTGCCCATGTTGCCTGCTAAGTGCTGTAAAAAGTATCCCATCACCAAAATCCCAGTTGTAATAGTACTGTACAGTATCAAATGGAGGGTCTTGCGGGCTTACCGTGAATGCAATGTTAAATGAACCAAATAATATGGAGTCATTAACCATAAAGCGGGATGGGGGATGGGGGAAAACCCCTATAAAGTCTTCATTCAAAAGTATGTTTGAGGCATCTCCATTAATAATTACACTTACATCATAGGTGCCAACAGTATCATAAAAAATAACAGGCGGTGTTATGCCATCAAAGGTTTCACCATTTCCAAAGTTCCACTGGGCCGAGATTACATCAGTAGTATTTTCCAATGAAAATTGAACATACAATGAATCGCATCCGTATTGAACATCAGCAATTATATTATTGTCTTGCGCCCTAACAGATACAGTGAATAAAATTAAAATAGAAAGATATATGTATTCAAACTGCTTCATCTGGTAAAATCTCCTTGTAAATATATTAATTACGTATTGTTAACCGGTATTTTTTCAGTTATTTTTTTTATCACTTTAAATTTGTTTAAAAATTCGCGGGCAAAAACCCGGAAAATTGTATATGATGGAACTGCAAGTATCATTCCGGGTATGCCTGCCAAAGATCCGGCAATTAGTATTATTAAAAAAATCTCCAGGGGATGTGCGTTAACACTATTTCCATAGATTAATGGTTGAAACACCAGGTTATCAAGTAATTGAACACTTAAGAATATAGCAGCAAGCCACAGTACTTTTGGAATTAATATACTGGTTTCCAGTTCAATATATCCTGCTGAAGCTACTATAATACCAAATATGGCCCCAATAAACGGACCAACATAGGGTATAATGTTAAATATACCAACAAACAGCCCAATAACAACACTTCTTTGAAATTCAATGCCTGAAATCTTGAGCAACGTTGTAACCAATAAAATAATTGCACTTACCTGGATACAAATGCCGATAAAATAACGCATCAAAAGTTTTCTTATTGACTTAAGGGCATTAGTTACCGGTACCTCATGTTTTGATGGAATAATAAGTAACATGCCATTTCCAAACATTTTTTCATCTTTCAAAAAGAAAAACATGATAAAACTTATGGCAAAAACAGCGATAAATATATCACCCATTATGCTTGTTAGGGTACTGAAAATAGATGATAAAACCGAAATGTTCAAAACAGTAGAAATTTTATCAAGAAAATAATCCTGTATGGTGCTGTATTTTCCTTCGCCCACATTAAAATCAATAAATAACTGGTTCAGTTTATCCAAAGGTCCTTCCATATGTTCTAATAATGGAGTCACGTCAACGTTTGATAACTCATTGGCTTCGTTCGCGATAAGAGGGATAAATATGGCGAAGAATTTTATAAACACAAACCATATAAAAACCAGGGCTGTTAGGGCCTTAATCCAGTTTGGCAAAACCCTTTCTTTAATTTTTATTTTGTTTAGTAACTGAATAATGGGGCGTCCTACCAAAGAAAGGACAGCTGCAATTAATATATATGAAATAATGTTAATGAAATACCAGGCAATAAACGCTATTACAGCTGTTATTACAACAATAATGATATATCTGGCAAGATTGTTCAAAATTAGTTTTTTATAAAATTAACTTTAATATGGTCAGTTTTAAATGCATTTTAGTATATTTTTTAAATGATTTATCAACAATAGGGGCAAATCTTTTTTGAGATTAAATTTTTTTTATGTTTATTTGAGTATAAACTCAATGAGTATTGACTCAATGAAAAATAAACGCGAACTATCCAGGATTGAAACTTATAAAAGGATATTAACTGCTACCAGGTATATGGTTGTGAGGTATGGGATACTCAAAATTTCCACACTCGAAATAGCCAGAAGGGCAGGTGTGGCACATGGAACAATTTTTTCACATTTTGGGAATAAAAATGAGCTTTTTGTAAAACTTTTTAAAGAGGAAACACGAAAAATAAAAGAAAAACTGAATGTATTTGCATGTGACAAGGACATACGGTTAAAAGAATTATTGAATAATTATTTGAATGCTTTAATTGAGGATGAAAGGTTGCATACAATTATGGCAAAAGAATTCCCATTTTACCATGAAGATATTCAAAAGGAAATTATTCAGTTGGAAAACATAATAAAAGAAATGGTATTTTTAAAAATTAATGAGGGGATAAACAAAGGTATATTTGCAAATGTAAATGTTACCATGGCCATTTCATATTTTTGGGGCACCATTAATTATTATTTAACAAGAAAAGAAACGTTCACTAAAAAGGGTAATTCAATATTGAATGAAAAGAAGGAGGAAATAATAAATACTTTTTTTCAAATTTTAACAATTCAATATGAAAACAATGAACAAATCTTGTGAGAGTTGCGGTATGCCAATGCTAGTTGAAAATGACTATTGTGTTGGGGATACTAATAGTAAATATTGTGTATACTGTTGCGATGGTAAAGGGAAACTTAAACCGTTTGAGCAAAAAATTGAAGAGATTGCCGGATTAATGTTACAATCTTCTGATATTTCAAAAGAGAAAGCCGTAGCAATAGCAAAAGAAAAGTTATTAAAAATGCCTGCATGGAAAAATATGGGAAGTTAACCTACAAGGTTGTAATCTCATATTTCATTGAATCACTGAAAGGTGCAAATTGTGATTGTAATAAAACTATTGGGCCTTTTAATAAAATATAGAAATCCGTGCCCTCAGGGCGGGGCATGTTTATTTTGATATGCCTTACATTTAAAGCTTATTAAAGAAGTAC
>JBNLCS010000260.1:0-8004 GCA_050303935.1 Bacteroidales bacterium | reverse complement strand
ATATTAAAGATTGAATTTAAACTTTATGAAAACAGAATTTTTAGTGCGTTTGGGAATAGCATGCGTGGTTATAATCTTATTATTAAGCTTTCCAACCAGTGCTCAGGAGGTAAATAAACATCAGAAACCTCAGGGAGTACTCAACCGATAAGCATAAAAAAGTTGACGATTATCCATTTAGTGGTGAAGCAGGTATGGTACTAATGATTGAACCTATTGACAGGGCTATTTCCGAGCTAAAAAGTAAACGTACATATGACGAAATAATTTACACCTCTCCGGATGGGGAAACGTTAAACCAAAAAACATCCAATACGCTTTCGATGCATAAAAACCTGATCATTTTATGTGGGCACTATAAAGGTGTAGACCAGAGGGTACGTGAGCATCTTATAACCAAAGAAATTTCTATTGGTGATTACGTATTAACAGGCGGAGAACTGGCCGCCTGTGTAATAGTTGACAGTGTGGTAAGGCTTATTCCGGGAAGTTTAAGTGATGCCTGTTCTGCGCTTACAGATTCATTTCAAGACAACTTGCTCTCCCCTCCTGTATATACCCGTCCCGCAGTATACAAGGACTGGAAAGTACCTGAAATACTCATATCCGGTAACCAGGCCAAAATTGACCAATGGAAACATGACCAGGCCGTGGAAAGAACCAAGAGGCTAAGGCCTGATTTGTTGGGCGAATGAAAAGGTTTGTTTTTTTACAATATTCCAACACTCCAATATTCCGATACAAAGCCTACTAAACATGACCAAGCCTTAACGACATGCCCCCCTCAATAACCTGTCCCGTATTATCGATGGGGTCATCTTTTACAAATACTTCTGTACGCACAAAAGGAACAATAATCAAGATCATCTGTTTGTTTAAAAACAACATCGTCACTAAAAAGCATTTCCAGCAATGTTATCAGTTTTGTTTGAACATCTTCCTCGAAATCTTCAAAACTATCAACAACCTCTTTTTTACGGTTTCCGGTTTTTCGGAGAACAGACGGAACATATTCATCTTTGAACAACTCTTTTAAATAAACCAATACCGGAATTATTGAATAATTGGTATCATGATTTTTCTTAAAAAGATATGAATAAATCATGATTTGCATAACGGCATCCAACCCACCTTTTGGGGAAGGTATAAAAAGATTTTCTACTTCATCAAATGTATTATGAATAGTACCGGTCTTATAATCTGTAATCCTGTACTTCTCCCCTACCTCATCAACCCTGTCAATTTTGCCCCCAACCCGTACCTTCATTTTATTTTGAAATAAGGGCACCTGGGTTTCAAACTTATTCTCCAAGCTATGGACTTTAAAAGGTGTATGTTTTATGTCATTTTTGATTATTTGCACCATATATTTTCTGATCACCTCCTTAATGATAATATTACGTCCCTCATACTTAACTTTATTTTCATCAGTATCTTTGAAATACTCGTGTGCAAAGGCCCTGTTAATCGCACTGCTTATCCCGTCCTGTTTTCTTATCAGCTCCTCCAGATTTTCTCTTGATATAACCCTGTTTCCAAATGGTTCATACAGTTCCTGCATTGCTTTATGCAATATACTGCCAAACATAGCGGCATCAATTTCCTCCATTACTTCTTCCGGTTCGTCTAAACCAATAATATACCTGAAATAAAAACGTAAAGAGCAGTTTTTAAAATAATTGATGGCACTGGGGGACAAATATTTTTGCGTGCCGGCCCCTTCAAGGTATTCACTTAACTTTTGTTTTATAAGCTGGTTACCTTTTATTAAAATTGGCAACACCTTTTCCCCTGCTATATTATAATCTATATTTTCCAGCGTAAGCTTTAAAGGGGATGCATACATCAATTGAAAAATAAAACGGCTTTTTTCACCACCGGTTACACCTTCAATACTTGAATCATAAAATAATGCAACATTTTCTGCCCGTTGTAACAAACGATAAAAATAATATGCATAAACCGCATCCTGATGTTCATAAGTAGGTAAGCTGAAAGCTTTACGCAGGTTGTATGGAATGAATGATAACGCGGCACCTCTTTTTGGAAAAACACCTTCATTCATCGAAGTAATAACAAGGTTTTTAAAATCCAGCCCACGTGTTTCTAATGCCCCCATCACCTGTAATCCAGCAAGTGGTTCCCCTATAAAATCAACCTTTGCACTTTGCAGCGCTTTTCGCAAAATCCTGTAATAGGTAGTTAATTCTATTTCTATATTCGATTCAAGTAATATTTCCTGTAGTCTTTTTACTGTGACATACGCCTGATAAATAAATTCCTTTTCAAGGGCGTAAGCAACTTTGTTCGTTTCAATTTTTGAAAACCTCCCATGCAGCTCATAAAGCAACTGCATTAAATGCTGTGAAAACTGTTTATAATGTTCTACCCTGGAAAAAAGATATTCAAAATATTCGTTTATTTTAAGCTTTTTTGAAGAGATATATACAGCATTATTGTTTACAATATTATTTTTTAATTGTGTAGTATCCGTTTCCCAGAATGTCAGATACTGATGATTTAACAATGCCATTACTTGTTTATGATAAAATACCACATTCTCCTGTCCACTAATTTTTGCAGCATTTTGAAGTTCTATAATAAGTTGTATAAAATGAAAAACTGTAGAGCCATTCATTGGATACCCCATGGTTACATTTATTTTATCTATATACTCCGGAATAGAATATAACACAGGGACCAAAAGGTTTTCATCTGCTAAAACCACACAAGTATCGGTTGCATCCGGTGACTTCTCTTTATTTAATTCTGACAAGGGCAAGTAAAGGTTCTTTGCCTGGCCAATATTAGAGGCCACAGAATAAACACTGATTTTTTTAGAAATTGTAAGCAGGTTATCAACCGGGTTTTCAAAATCAGGTGGTGGAGGAAACTTAATAATGTTTTCCCGTAAAAACATTCCTGCCTCATTTATCTCATTGAGATAGAAATTATCATAATCCCAAAAAAATTTTGCTTTGCCTGCTTTTTGCAAACTTTTCATGATAACATATTCAGTTGGTGTAACTGCATTAAGGCCTACGTAAAATACATTTTTCCAAGGGATATCATGCCAGGTATTTCCTTTTGCTTTCTCTGCTATTTGCCTGAATACCATACCTTCGTACCCACAATTATCTTCTGCCAGCTTTTTTCTGAATTTGCTGTATATTTTGTATAAAACTTTCCATATCCGTAAAAATTCGTCTTTATGTTGCGAGCTGGTTTGTGGATTAAAACTAGTCCAGAATTGCTTTATAATATCAATTTCTTCCGGCAACAAACCACCAAATTTTTCATCTATTTCTTTAAGCGATTTAACATTACTGAAAAGCTGGCCAGCATCTACAAGGTATTTATCAATATCATCAAAATCACCTAACAGCATGTTGCCCCAAAAGTAGAACTGATCAAAAGTTTCTTCACTTTTAGTTTCTTCCCGGTATATCAGGTAAAGCTGAAACAATAGCTTCAGGTCATCCAATATATATAAGGACGACTGCTCCCTGAAAAAATCACCCACTGACAGCATGCTTGGTAACCAAATGGTTTCCCCGGTTATCTTACCTAAATGTTTTTTTAAAAAAATAGCAGCCCTTTTACCGGGAAACACTACCACACTGTCTTCAAATTCATGACGATGGTTTTGATAAAGGTAATTTGCAACATTTTCCAGAAAAGTTGATGCCATATCCTACTATTTAACAGAATAAATGTATGAATATTGGTTGTGACAAAAAAGAAATAATTAAGAGATGTTATTGATTATCAACAGTCACTTATTTACACCTAGCCTATTTAATTCATAAATTAAACAGGCTAAGAACCAACATGATTTATTTTAAAAAACTTGTCATCAGCCCCCAATCATTATTTCCATATACTTCTTTTCTTAAAATGGTAAATCATTCACATCATCATCATCATTTTCATTCCAGGCCATGTCATCAACTGTTGGCGGAGGAGGGGGCACATCATTACCTGACTGGGCAACACCCGTATTTTGGGCTGTTTTTTCGAGCTTCCACACCTTTACATCGGTATACCATTTCCCATTAAACTCCCTACTTTCAAGATTAACTGAAAGGGTTATGACATCCCCTTTATTCAAACTGTTGATATCCACCTTATCGTTCCAGTTTGAAATACATACTTTCTTGGGATATTGTTCTTCAGTTTCAATAACAAAATCCTGTTTTTTCCATTCCCCACGTGCTGAAGTACCGGTCTGCGCTTCTAATATATCGAATAGTTTACCTGTGATTTCCATGCTAATTAAAAGTTTTGTTCTTAAATTTTTTGAAAAACCAAAAGTATATATTACACATGGAACATGCTATTATTACGTCAAAATCTTGATAAGAACTTTTAAACATATTTTTAACAATTTTTCAGGGCTTCCCCCTCACATTTGAATGATTTCTCCCTAAAAAATCATTAAATTATGCAAACTTTGTAGTATAAAATTGAAATTATAAAAATAAAACAACACGTATGAGCAAGTTATGGCTAACAACCTTAATTTTAACCCTATACATTGTATCTTTTGCCCAGAATATTATTCCCAATGGTAATATGGAGAGTGAAACAGGATGGACTGTCTACAATATGGGCAGTACCAATCCGGCAAATTTTGAGTTTAATTATACAAAAAGCGGGCCTTCTAATGGAAGCGATGGGTGTTTGAGGGTCACTAGCAATAAAAGCACTAACATTCTTTTTTGGCAACAAATTACATTGGTTGCAGGTAAAACCTATGAGCTTGAAGCTGCTGTAAAAACAAGCTACGTAGAGAGTTTTTGGCTTGAGTTTTATTTGAGTACCATAATGCCACAAGCCAACCAGGATTATTCCCCAAATGGCAATGCAGATGTAGAACTGGGACTTTCTACCTGGGAAGGTTGCGGGCCAAATTTAGATGGATGGATGTCTGAAGTAGCCTGTGTTGATGATGGTATTTACACACCTACGGGTATTGCCGGAGAAAATGTAACCATTTATTTTGGAATAAAAACCGGTATCATGCATGATATGGATACGATAGAGGTATTGGTTGATAGTGTGGTGTTAAGATTGGTTGAAGATTGGTACCTTCTTGGAAGCGAAGATGGTATTCTGGATAATGAAAATTATAAGATAACCAACGTAACCCCGTCTTTAACAATTGAAGATTTTTATCATGGCCTTTCAGCATCCCCATCCGCATCAATTACAGTAATAGGAAAGAATTCCGGTAATGTAATTCCTGATACTTCCGGTATTTCAGTTTCTGACACCATACTGATTAGGGTATCCGGTAATAATTTGCAGGATTATTCAGTTGAAACAAGGCCTTTTGCAACAGGTAACGACATTATTTCAATTCTGGGAGGAAGCATCATTGAAGCTGATACGGCCGTAGAAAACCTTCCCAACAATGCTAAAATTTTTCAGCTTAAGGGATCCATTTTGGTATCTGAATATGCCACTTTTGAGGTAGTATCAAAGACTGCGCAGGATATCAACAATGATGATCTGATCTCGGATGATCTTCAGATTATTGTCACTGCTGAGAATGGTGATACCAAAACATATTCTCTTGCTCTAGGTGGAACAGGAATAACCGTAATGGAAATATCTGATTCAACGGGAACAATACAAAATCTGGATGACTACATTTACAATCTATCAGGCAGTATTAGCTGGCACCTCACTGATCAGAACAGACCATTCAAGGGTGCGGTACTCAATATCAAATCAGAAGATGTCTGGATGTATTTTGAGAAAATAAGGCCTAGTGTTTTTGCCGAAAAATTTCTTAACCATATCCTGATAGACAGTTCAGAAGCTGTAATTGACGAAAACATACGTGTGGTGCAATATGTGGAAGGCACTGTAGTAATAAGCCATGGTTCCGGTTATATGCCGATGGAAGTGTATGCAGAAGACGGACTATCTGGAAGCTCAATGAAACATGGGTTATATACTTTCTACAAAAATGCCATGCTTGGAGATATGAATGATGCTATAAAATCGTTTAGATTAAAGAAAGGCTACATGGCCACCCTGGCCCGCGATGAAAAAGGGACCGGATATAGCAGGGTATATATCGCTGATACGGGAGATGTCATAGTTGATACATTACCTGAAGGACTGCATGGTGAGGTATCTTTCATACGGGTCTTCCCATGGCGTTGGGTTTCGAAGAAGGCCTGGCGAGGGAGCCCAAGCGATGGTGACAGGTTTGGGGCCACTTCATTCTACGACTACAATAACGCTGCCAGCTCCACCCTGGATGCGGAATATGTTCCGATGCGCCACAACCCCGGATGGAACGCATTCAGTAACATCAACGCGCAAACGAACTGTACCCATGCCCTGGGATATAACGAACCCGACAACGAAGTAGACGATGGTTTCAGCACCGTTCAGGGGGCCATAGAAATGTGGCCAAACCTGTTAGAATCAGGATTACGACTAGGCAGTCCGGCAACAACAGACGGAGGCCTGAACTGGCTTTATGATTTTCTGGAACGTTGTGATGCCCTTAACTACCGTGTTGATTTCGTGGCATGGCACTTTTATAGGGCCGGTTATACAGCACAAGGTTTTTACAATACGTTGAAAGACATACACGAACGTACAGGCCGGCCAATCTGGCTAACCGAATGGAACAATGGCTGTAACTGGACCTACAATGGCAATGTGCCCACATATGAAGAAAACGGCAAAGTGATCGATGCATTTACAGCAATGCTTGATTCGGCCTCCTTTGTAGAGCGGTATTTTGTATGGGACGGCTGTAATGATGAGCTCCGCATGATAAAGTGGGAAACAGGAGAACTGACCCAGGCAGGGGAGGCATACCGAGACCAGGTATCAACCATGGCATTCAGCCACGAAAACGAGTTCTATAATGAATATATACCTTTCCCGGACAAAGCAACCAACCCCGTACCAGAAAACAACTCATCAAGTATAGAAAAAGGAATTGTGTTAAGCTGGACACCAGGGGAACTAGCCATCACTCACAGGATTTACCTGGGCAAATCTACAACATCAATGCAGTTTAAAAAATCTGTTACCGACAGTGTATTTGACCCCGGAATATTAGAACCCAATTCTTTTTATTTTTGGAGAATCGACGAGGTATACAACGGGAGGGTAACCAAAGGAGACACATGGCGTTTCAGAACAGGTGATTATGTTGAAATTGATCATAATAGATTTTTGGAAAGTATCCATGTTTACCCTCAACCTGCAAATGATATTCTTTATATCAATGGGTTGATCAAGCCTATGGATATTACCATAACAAATATGATGGGGCAAACTATTGTTCAAAGCATTAACAATCCAGGCATTATTGATATTAGTTCTCTTTCAAAAGGTTTATATATTATTCAAATAGGTAATATAAAATCATTAAAATTCATTAAGAAATAAATGATGAAAACCTATTTTTAAAACCAGTTTGATGAAATAGCAAATTCTATAATACAAACCAAATAATATCGGATTATTCTGTATGGAATAAGGAATTGATGGAAAAATGGTTAGAGAGACCAATTGTAATCTCTGCATTATTCCTCTATTCCAATTCACCTACACTTATATAGTATTTTGTATGTCAAATGATTATTATTACAATTTCGTTGCACTCACATTATTTTTAAGAAACCGGTAAAAGTTATTTATCAAGTTTTACCTTTATCAGGGTAAAGGAATACTTTGGTACCGTGTATTTAAATTTTTCAGAAATCTCCACCTCCTTAAAAACTGGTTTGGCATCTTTATCCCTGGGATCACCTGTTAATAACATTAATTTACCTTTATCTTCAGAAATAGCAAATTGTTCTAAATCCAAATCAGTATTTATCTCAACAGGAAGTAAATTTACCAGTTTAATAATTAAATCTTCACTATCCTTAACCACAGAAACGCCAAACCTGTTTTGTACATTCTCATTTTGATTTGATAATTTAACAACAGTAGGGATATAGGTATCACCACAATTTTGTCCAA